>JAFSSU010000232.1 GCA_017450845.1 Treponema sp. | reverse complement strand
CTCGTTCATCCAGTCATTTGAGTTTATGCCGGCATACTGCACGTTGTAGTCCGCCCATGTCCCGCGAGGATTCTCGGGGGGCATGAACTTCGTTATGGCAATCCGTATGTCCCTGCCGCTTCGCTCAGCCGCATCGCACAGCTCCACGATCCTACGCGCGGCCCCCTCCGTGTCCAGGCAGGCCCAGGGCTGCCCCGCGGTATAGACATTCTGCATGTCAGTGACGAGAATCAGGTCTCCGTCCTTCATGCGGCCCCGTCCCCCGCCCCATCAGCCTTGCGTATCATGCTTGTCTCCCAGCGGAGCAGGCTCCTCTCGGCGGAAGGCTCGTCTCCTTTCACGTCGCACATGATGCGGAAAACCGGTTCCGTGCCGCTCGGGCGCATCCAGATGAAAGCCTTGGCCCTGCCGTCAGCGTCCAGGAAGCGAATCTTGAGGCCTCCGTTCCCGTTGTTCCAGACAGAGACATTCTTCTTCTCCTCGCTGCCGTTGGTCGTGTCCGCCTCGTAGGAGACAAAGCCGTAGATGGCCTCGAGCTCGTCCTTCTTGCCCTGCCACTCCTCCAGGAAAACCTTCTTGAAACGTTCTTTAAGGAGGCCCTTGTCCTGGGTCCTGACCTGCAGGATGGCCCGGGTCTCGCTGACCCCGGTCGTCGTGTAGACAGGCAGGGTCTCAAGCACATCGGAGAGGGTGAAGTCGTCCTTGTAGCGGAACTCCTGCCCGGACTTCTCGCACCATATATGGAAGATGCCTTTCCGCAGCTTTCCGTCCTCGCCCGTCCGGTCCCTTATGGCAAGAAGCTTGACTATGGCGAACAAGGTGGCAAGAGGGTCACGCACCCTTGAAGGGTGAGTGATGTTACCGCCGTTGCTGCCCTCGCCCAGAATCCTGACATTGTAGCCTTCGCCCCGCTTCTTCTGGGCCAGCTGGACGACGTTGGCCTCGCCGACCTCCGCACGGAACAAATCAATGCCGAGCCTGGAGCAGATCTCATCGACCCGCATGGAGGTGGGCCCGTTCACGGCGACCGCGGACGGACCGATTATGGCAGGCTGACCGTTTTTCGCGAGGATTCTGTTCAAGAGCCCCCTGCCCCCTATGTTCTCCGCTTTCCAGACGGAATATGCGCTCTCCGCCATGACACAGAGGGCGAAGACCTCCTGCGCGGGCAGGGGCCGGGCGGTTTTCTGGTCCTTATCCTCGCCAGCCTTGTCGTCCCAGAACACGATGTTCCCACGGTCGCCGTCACAGTCGGGCATGTAGCCCAGGAGGACCGATGAGTCACCATCCTTCTGCATCTGCTTCATCCGCTCGGCACAGTGGACAAGGTTCTCCGGCTCCGGGATAATCGCGTGGGCAATCTGGCCCGGCTGATCGTTGAAGGCCTCGAGCTTCATGCCGAATGACTCTATCAGCTGCCTGTCCACCGAAAGCGTCCTGGCGGAACCGTTCATGTCCGCTACGACCGTCAGGGGATGTTCCTTCAGAGCTTCCCGTATGACAGAGAAAAGCTTTTCCTGCTCGTCGGGCCTGGAAGTACCGGAGATAATCTCCCGTATGAAGGCAGAATATTCCGCAAGGGCCTCCTCCTTGTAACGGGCGGTCTCGGCATAGTGGTTGTCAAGGTTATCGTCATGCACGCCGGAGAGAATTTCCCATGCGTGGGCCTCGCTTGTAAGGATGCCGCACTTCTTCTCGAACATCTCTATGAGCCGCCTGCTCTCACCGGCAGGAAGCACCCCCCCGTCCGACATGCCGAACTTAATCCCGTTGTGCCCGATGGGGTTATGGCTCGCGGAGATGTAAATGAAAGCATCCGCGCTCTTCGCGTATGCCATGATTTCCGGAGCAGCGGTAACGCCGACATAGCGGACGGAAATTCCGGAATAAAGGAGGGCCTTGACCAGAGCCTTTGCGATCTCCCCTCCGGTCGGCCGTGTGTCACAGCCTACGATGACCACAGGTTTGCAGGGGGGCCTTTTCTCAAGCAGGAATTCCGCGAAAGTCTCCCCTATCAGTGTCGAAATGAGGGTATTTGCCTTGCCGATGGACGGAGTGCCGTCCTCAGCGTCACCGCTCTCCGCGAAAATTTTTCTCCAGCCGGAGGCCGACAGAATCATATTGTGATGCATACTTAGTCCTTCTTCCGGCTGAACGATTCGGGAAGCCCCTCAAAGCAGTTCAAAATCTTGACCACCTGCGACGCGGGGTGCAGCCCGCTCTCGGTCCTGTAGTAGCCGAGGCCTTTCTCCACGTCCCTTTCGCAGCCCTCCCCCTCTATGAGCATGGTACCGATTATGGGGTAGACATTCTCGCTCCCGTTCAGTTCGGCCGCGTTGTACCACAGGAACGCGCTGGCATAGTTCTTTGGAACACCCTTGCCATAGTAGTAGCAGTCCCCCATCTTCTCCATTGCCTCCACCTTGTCCAGCTTGGCGGCCATCAGGTAATACTTGGCAGCCAGCTCATCGGAGCCATTGACAAGGGTACCCGCCTCGTCGTATGCCTCGGCAAGCGCATAGAGGGCATCCGCGTTCTCCGCGCTGGAAGAGACCTTCTTCTTGGCGCGGTTTATGGTCTCGGTGACCGTGAAGCTTGAGAGGGTCATCTTGTCACCGTAGTACTTCTCTATGTAAAGCCGCCGGTCCTTCGCCGAGTTTATTCCGGCCGTCTCGGCGAAGACTGCCAGCTGGTAGGCCTCGTCCAGGTTGCTGTAGTCGCCGTCAAAGGTGACCGACACGTCCTGCACCCTCTGCTTTATGAGGGCCTCGTAGGACTCGATGTAGCCGTATTTGACCGCCGCGACGAGGGATTCCTTTATGTCGGTCTGCCCGGAGAGCCATATAAGGAAGGAGAATGACAGGTAGTAGCTGTACTCATCCTCGGCCGCACATCCGTTGGTGACAAACTCCTTCTGCTCATCCTTGTCCTTCGCCGTGACGGCAAGCCAGCCCCAGGCCTCGCTGTAATTCAGGTTAGCGGCAGCCTCAAAGCTTGCCCTCGCCTCCTTGGGCTTCTTCCTGGTGCCGTACGCGTAGGTCAGGCACCGCCCCTGGCATACCAGGGCAGGCGCATACTCCGGATCCTCCGCAAGGACCTCCTGAACGAGCTTCCATGCGACCACAACGTCCCGGTCGGGCCGGAGGGAAGCCGCCTTCATGTCGTAGCGGCTCGCCGCGTCATTGTCTTCCAGAAGAAGCCAGGCATACCAGGTCTTCTCGAACTTGCCGCCGGAATCCGCCCTGGTCTTGAACCACTTCATCGCCTCGCTCTTTGTGGTCACCTTAACCAGCTCGGTATTCTTCTCGACTGCCTTCTTCTCGCTGAAATTCTTGTCGTCCATCGAATTCAGCCAGTACTCCACGTCGTTCTTGAACCGGCTCCCCTGAAGGACCTGCGCGTAGATGTCATCGAGCTTGGAGATCGCCCGCGCAGTCTTGGACTCGTCCAGCGGGAACTTGTTCGAGCTGTTCACGGCCTGCTTGTAGAAATTCAGGCTGGCAGGCTTGCCATCGTAATGCCTGCCCAGAAGGTACTGGCAGTAGGAGCTGCCTTTCTTGGCACCCTCGTTAAGCCAGGCAAGCCCGTCCTTCTCGCCCTCCTCGGTCTCGTTCTCGGAATAATAGCGGCCCAGCTCCATGCAGACCGTCTCGTCCGGGCTTTTTTCCCCGCTCTCGTAGTAATCCCGGAGCGCATCCATCTTCTCCTTGAGGGCGAGCTTCTCGTCATAGAGGGCATCGCGGTACTTATAATAGTAGAAAGATGCCATATTCTTGTCAGTCGTGCCGAAGTAGCCCTCACGGTAGATGGCCGCAAGGGCCGCGAAGCCCCTCGGCTCACCGTACATGGCGGCATTCATGTAGTATTCCAGGGCCTTGTCCTGATTGTGGAAGGGGTTGGACTGCTTGTAGCACAGGGGAGTAGAATACTCAGTCTGGGCGGGGATCGTGCCCGCATAGAAGTCCCCCAGCAGCATCGCGCTCTTGGCATGGTAGAGGGCCTCGGCCTCCTCCAGCAGCACGGACGCAGTCTCGAGCAGCTCCGCCGCGCTGTCGTCCGTCACGTTCCCCTTGCCCAGCTCAAGGATGTCCTGCGCCGCCATGTAATATGCCTCGGAGACATTGAAGGACATCGCCTTGTCCAGGTATTTCTTTCTTTCCGCCCCGCTGGAGTTCTTGGCCAGCCTGACGAAGCATTCGGGGAACTCCTCCTTGGCCGCGGAGTCGTAAAGCTTCTTGACAGACAGCTTGGCTGTCTCCTTGTCGGCCCAGCAGCCCTCTATCTCGTCGGCAATGAGCAGGTTGCCCCCGGCGAAGCCCGCCTTATAGGCCCTCTCAGCGAACTCCCTGGAGCGGGCATAGTCAGTGACGACCCCGCAGCCCGACCTGAGGCACTTGGCGATGACATAGTTTGCGTATGGGATGAAAGGCGCGTACTCGGGGTACAGGCCGTCAGATATGTCAAGGTACCAGAGGAAGGAGCTCTCCGCCGTGCCGTAGATGTCCCTCATCCCCGGCGCGTATGTGTTCATCAGGATAAGCTTGCTGTGCTTGGACATGAACTGACCGAAATACCAGCTGTCCAAGGGGTAAAATTCTATCTCCGCCGACAGGGCGGCATCATGTTTTTGCTTTTCAAGGAAGAAATCCTCGGACGTGACAGTGTTGGCCGCCATGTTCACGGATGCCCTGCCGAACACCGGCGAAAGCGCCAGCAGGGCCATGGTCAGGATTATATATGCCTTTTTCCGATTTTCTTTCATATACGACCATTATAAGGCATAATCCCCATATAATCAACAACAAGCTAGCCGTTCTTGTTCAAGACCTTGGTCGTCACCCTGCCGCTCTCTATATCCGTGAAGCGGACATAGAGGGAAATCTTGTTCCCGGCATTCAGGCTCTCCCAGACAGAGGCCGCAAGCGAGTCCAGGTCCCCCTTCAGGCTGACCAGCTCAGGCTCCCCCTCAACGCTCGGCAGGGGGTCGCCGTTGCCGCGGTAGGTATGGATATAACGGCCCGTGCCTGCGACTGGACTGGCATAGTCGAATGTGTAGCGGAGCGTCCCGGGCTGCTTTGCTCCTGAGGCCAGAGAAGCGGGGTCGCTCTTGAGTATGGAGAGGCTGAAGCTGTAGTTGCCCCCCTTGAACTTCTGGATGCCGGAGATTCGGGGCGTGTAATTTGGCGCGTCCGGCTCAAAGGTGCGGCTTTCCAGCGAGCGCGTGAAGCCCGCCCCGTTCTTGAGCCCCTCGTAAATCGTGTCTGTCTGGTCTCCGTTGGTGACGATCGTCGTCGTCTTGCCCGGCTCGGCAAGGACCCTTACCGGCGAGTAGATGATAAGGCTGGGATCCTTGAGCTTGGAGGGGTCGAACGCCTGGGTCCTGAGCCCCCCGTCCTCTTCTATGAACACCCTGTTCCTGCTGTTCTCGCTCCTGCCCATTATGAAGTAGACCGCGACGGCTGACTTTCCGTCCTCCGACCTTCCCAGGACGATTCCCCGCCCGGGATACTCGTTCTCCTTCAGTTTCTTCTCAAGCGCGTCCATGCTGAGCCTCCTGTGATATCTTCAATAATATGGTAATAGTGTCATACTAACACATAACATGAGTTTAGGCTATAGGACGCATAAGGCAGAAGGGAAACGGACATATCATCTCATTTCCAATGTCCTCGACTTTCCGTCCCGTCCGTGCTATGATGGAGCCATGAACGGACTCAAGCTTTTTCCCATCGGGCTTCAGGACTTCGCCCGCATACGCCGGGACGGATACTACTACGTGGACAAGACGGACCTGATTTACAAGATGGTCAGCACCGGCAGCGTCTACTTCCTGAGCCGCCCGCGCAGGTTCGGCAAGTCACTCCTCGTGTCCACCCTCAAGTGCTACTTCGAGGGCAGGAAGGAGCTCTTCGAAGGCCTCGCGATGGAACGGCTTGAGAAAGAATGGAAGAAGCACCCCGTATTTCTGATGAGTTTTGCGGGCAACAAGTACGTCACCGAAGAGGACCTGTCGGACACGCTGGACTACAAGCTTTCCGAATGGGAGAAGGAGTACGGACTTGAAGCCGGAAAAATCGGTGCGTGGGGGACGCGGTTCGAGCGTCTGATAAAGGCCGCCTACGACAAGACCGGGGAAGAGCCTGTCGTGCTGGTGGACGAGTACGACGCGCCCCTGCTGGACACGATGGACGACCCGGAGATGCAGAAACGGCTGAAACTGGAGCTGCGCAAGTTATTCAGCCCGCTCAAAGATTTGGGGGGAATCCTGCGCTTCGTCTTCCTGACGGGATTATCGAAATTCAGCCAGCTGTCGATATTCAGCGAGCTGAACACCCTCAAGGTAATCACGATGAACGACAGCTATGCGGCGATATGCGGGATAACCAGTGAGGAACTGCTGAG
>JAFSSU010000231.1 GCA_017450845.1 Treponema sp. | reverse complement strand
CGCAGGTGCAGGCGCGGCGACGCGCACAGCCGAGCGGTACTAATAGGGCGAGATGCTTGGCCATATTGTCGCTCACATTTGGCACGTTGAGTCGTTTCCGTCACTCGCAGCCTACGGGCGGCGCGGGCATCACCCGCCCAACGCCCGGGGCAAGCTTACGGGCATTATATGCCGGTGGCCATGGCGGGGAGGAAATACCCGTTCCCATTCCGAACACGGAAGTCAAGCTCCCCTGCGCCGATGATACTCCTTACGGGGGAAAGTAGGTGGCCGCCGGCTTTTTTTGTTTAAATGGGTAAAAATCCCTATAAATCCCTGCGACGATTTGTTTCGATTTGTCTTGAAAAAAAATCAATCTAGCTGTAATATTAGGTATTAACTTGATTTATACCGTAAAAATACGATAACACACATATTAGGAGTTTATGGGTATGGACACAAAAGCAATCGGGGCTGTTTCCCTTTCTATCCGCAGCCTGTCTATGGATGCAATCCAGAAGGCGAATTCCGGGCATCCTGGTCTGCCTCTCGGAGCGGCGGAGCTTGCCGCCGTTCTGTATGGCGAGATCATGAAGCACAATCCCGCTGACAGCAAGTGGGTTGACCGTGACCGTTTCGTCCTGTCAGCAGGACATGGGTCAATGTTGCTGTATTCAATCCTGCACCTTGCGGGTTACAAGGTCAGCATGGATGATATCAAGAGCTTCCGTCAGGTCGGATCCAAGTGCCCTGGACATCCTGAGGTGGGGATTACTGACGGCGTTGAGGCTACGTCCGGCCCTCTGGGGCAGGGCATCGCTCTCTCCGTTGGAATGGCAATCGCCGAGTCCACGCTTGCGGCCCGCTTCAACACGCCCAAGCACAAAATCGTTGACCACTATACCTATTCCCTCGTGGGTGAAGGTTGTCTGGAGGAGGGTGTTTCCTCCGAGGCTTCATCGCTGGCCGGAAACCTGCATTTGGGCAAGCTGATTGTCTTCTATGATGAGAACAAGATTTCGATAGACGGCAATACTGAGATTACCTTCACCGATGACATCCAGAAGCGTTACGAAGCCTATGGCTGGCAGGTTCTCCGCGGGTCCATGTACAACGCGCAGGAGATTGCGGACTTGGTGAACATGGCGAAGAACGAGACCAAGAGGCCGTCCCTCATCATCCTCAAGTCAGTTATCGGAAAGGGCGCTCCCAAGCAGGGAACTGCGGACGTTCACGGTGCCCCGCTCGGTGAGGCCGGTTGCGCTGAGGCCAAGAAAACCTTGGGACTTCCCGTTGACCAGCAGTTCTACGTTGTTCCCGAGGCCTACAAGTACTTTGAGGAGCGACGCAAGGATTTTGCCAAGGCTGAGGAGGACTGGAAGAAGAAGTTCGCCGAATGGTCCAAGGAGAACCCTGAGCTTGCCAAACTCTGGGACGATTACTGGAATTGCAGGCAGACCGGAGACGCCGCAGCTCCGTCTTACAAGGTCGGTGACGGGCTTGCGACCCGCGATGCGTCCGGTAAGTCCCTCAACTGCATGGCTGACCGCTACAAGTGGCTGGTCGGAGGTTCCGCAGACCTGCAGGGACCGAACAAGACCAAGCTCAACAATGATGACGGCACTTACAGCGCGGACAACCAGAAGGGCCGCACGATTGAGTACGGTATCCGCGAGTTCGGCATGAGCCAGGTGATGAGCGGAATCAACCTGCACGGAGGCCTCAGGGCTTTCGGTGCGACCTTCCTCGTCTTCTCCGATTACCTGCGCGGCTCCCTCCGCGTGGCTGCTCTCAGCAAGATTCCGAACATCTATATCTTCACTCATGATTCGATTTACGTCGGTGAGGACGGTCCTACCCACCAGCCGATCGAGACGATTTCTTCCCTCCGCATTATCCCGAACGTGCAGGTCCTGCGTCCCGGTGATGCAGAGGAGTCCCAGCTGGCATGGGAGATGGCCTTGGAGAGCAAGGATCATCCTGTCTGCATGGCGTTCAGCCGTCAGAAGCTCACCGTGTATGCGAAGGAAGGCGACTGGAAGGCCGATGCCCGCAAGGGTGCCTATGTCGTCCAGAAAGGGGCGGACGCGCCCGATGTCACGGTGCTGGCGACCGGTTCCGAGGTCAACCTGGCCCTTGATGCGGCCAGGCTCGTGAAGGGCAAGAGCGTCCGTGTGGTTTCCGTGTTCGACAAGAACGCCTTTGACGATGCCGATGATGCCTTCAGGAACAAGATTCTCGGTGGTGCGAAGCGTGTCGTCGTTGCGGAGGCTGGTGTCCGCGCCGGATGGGAAGGATACGCGAAGAAGGCCGATCTCTTTACGATTGACCGCTTCGGTGAGTCCGGTCCTGCCGGTAAAGTTGCCGAGTACCTGGGCTTCACGGCTGACAAGCTTGCGGCCCTGCTGAGCAAGTAGTTTTTTCCCTGCATTATCAGGCCGGTCGTGGAAGCATTTGCTTTTTCGGCCGGCCTGTTTTTTTGAGCGACAAAATAGGGGCGGCATATATGGGCGGCAAGCGTCCGGAATTTGACAGCATTAAGGACTTTGCAGAATTCAGCAGGTATTACTGGTACCGTGAGGAGCTGATTCAGATATGCAGAGCTCATAGTCTCAAGTGCGATGGCGGAAAGATAGATCTGAACGGAGTCATCGAGGCTTATTTCCGTGGTGAGAAGATACTTCCGGAGAAGAGAAAGGCTCTCAAGAAGAAGCCTTTCGTCACGGAGCTGACACTTTCAACAGGGCTTATAGAATGCGGCTTTAGCTTTGGCAACAGGTTCAGGGAATTCTTTGAGAAGCAGACCGGAAAAAAGCCATTTAAATTCAACGTGGATATGGTCGCGACCGCAAAGGCAGTCAAGGAGAACGGCGATGAAGCTTTTACCCTCGGTGATTTGCTTGATGTTTATTACGGGAAAAAGACCTATGCCCGCTATGACAAGTCTGCGCTCCTGTGGAACAAGTTCGTGAAAGACTTCTGTGCGGACGAGGCGACCTCTGTCTTTTGCGAGCGGCTGAAGGCTGCCGCCTCCTTATGGAAGATTGTCCGGGAGTCAGATATGAAGAAGGAATACTCCCGGGAGCTGCTGGAACAATATAAGGATGCCCTTGCTGAGTAGGGAAGTGGGAATGGGGCGGGCCCGGACAGTGCCGGACACACCCCATTTTTATACCCCGGAGCTTTTTTCTACAGGGACTGGTAGAGGGAATTGACCAGGCGGTATATCATGCTGATTCTCTCCTTCTCGCTCTTGTCAAGCGGCGAGTTGTTCGCGTCATCAATCAGCTTCTCCAGCGAGGCAAGGTTCTCGTTGACCGCGCTGAGGAAGCCCTTGGAGACTTTGTACCAGTAGGAGCCGTTGCCGTTCGTGTAGAGCGTGACGAAGCCCAGCGTCCTGGAGCTTTCCTTTGCGACGGCGACCCGCATGACGCAGTCCAGGCTGTGAACGAGAGTTTTCATGTTTTCTTCCTCGCGCACGTTGACATTGAGCTTGCGCTGCCAGGCCCCTTCTTCCAGAGGATTCAGGTTCAGAGCCTTCGCCGCCGTGACTATTACGTCCATCTTTTCCTGCGGCATCAGGCTGTAGTTGCCTCTCGTTACGATGGTGGCGCGAAGTCCCCTGAGCTGTTTCATCGTGGCTTCGTCCTGCTCCGCGCGGAGAGCCATCTGCAGGTTGGACAGGGGGAGTATGGCAGTCTTGCGTCCCTTGATTTTTTCCATGACGAACTGCTGCCCGCCAAAGAAAATCGCATCGGAAGATACCGGCTCCGGGGCTTTCTCGCTTCTGCCGGAGGTTTTCTTTCCTTCCTTGTCCTTTCTGTCTTTTTTATCCTTCTTATCTTTCGCCTTCTCTTCCGGCCAGTCCTTGAGCAGGCGGCCTTTTTTGTCCCGCATCTTGGAAAGTTTGTCTTCCAGGTCGGGGTCAACCTTGTGTATCAAGTTGCGTGTAAGGGGGGAGACGGACATGGCGAACATACGGCTGGTGCGTACTATCTCGCCCGCAACGATGTAGAGTGGGCTGGTGCGGAACATGGAGCTGCCCGGATGGATCGTGATGTGCCCCGCAGTCAGGCTCCTGTAGCTCTCGCGCCCGTCACGTATGCAGACAAACTGGATCATGCCTGCCGCGATGCAGCAGAGGTAGTCGTCCATGCTGCCCCCTCCGGTAATCGGCATCTGGAGCCGCTCGGAGACAATCTGCTCCAGCTGGAGCTTGATGTTGAGGATTTCCGCCATCACCTTCTCGTCCAGGTAGCTGTTCTTGCAGAAGCGCTCCTTATTGGTCACGGACATATAGGTGCGGAAGAGCTTTACATAGCTGACGAAGTCGCCCTGTATGTCGTTGAAGGCATGGTGGGCCTTGCGGGCATCCATCTCCTCTCCGACAGGGAGGACGAAGGGGTTCTGTGCAGACAGGAAGGAGCAGGCCGTGAGTATTTCCTCCAATACATCGGGGTAGTACAGTATGCTTTCCACGATGATACGGCTGATTCGTGGCTCCAGCGGGAACTCAACCATCAGTTTGCCTATCTTGCTGAGCGTTCCGTCCGGTTCAAGGGCCTTGAGCATGTTCAGCGTCTCCACTGCTCCCAGAAGCCCCTCGTGCTGGGGGGGCGAGATGAAGTCGAACTGGTCGAAGTCCGTAATGCCCAGTTCGGACATGCGCAGGACGACCTCGCTCAGGTCGGTGCGGTAGATTTCTTCGGTCGTGTATTCCTGCCTGGCCTCAAAGTCCTTGCGCGTGTAAAGGCGGTAGCAGGTTCCCGGCCTGGTGCGGCCTGCCCGGCCCAGCCTCTGCTTGCAGCTCGCCTTGCTTATGGGCGACTCCACGAGGCTGGACGTGAAGGTGCGGGGGCTGTAGAAGTTCAGCTTGGCAAGACCGGGGTCAATGACTGTCGTGATGCCGTCTATCGTGACGGAAGTCTCCGCTATGTTCGTGGAGATGACGACCTTTTTCTTGCCGAAGGGAGCCTTGTCGAAAACTTTCTCCTGCTCCTCCTTGGGAAGCCTTCCGTATAGGGGGACGATGTGTATCTTTGAATGGAAAGGAGCGTCGTAAAGACGTTGCATGCAGTCCTTGATGACTTTCTCCCCAGGCAGGAAGATGAGGATGTCCCCGTCCTCCCTGTTGTCCAGAACGCGGTCCACTGTCTGCTCTATTTTGTCAAGCAGGGCCTCCTCCGCGCTGTCCCCGGCGGTGCTTGCCGCGACTACGGGCGGGTCGTATACCGTCGTCACCGGGAAGACCTGCGTTTCTATAGTGACGATGGGGCATCCGCCAAAGTAGTTGCTGAAGGCTTCCGCGTTCATCGTTGCCGAGCTCACGATGACCTTGAAGTCGCTCCGTGCCTGAAGGACTCGCTTCAAAAGCCCGAGTACGAAGTCGATGTTCAGGCTGCGCTCGTGCGCCTCATCGACGATGATGACCGAGTATTTTTTCATCCAGGGATCCAGCTTCATCTCCTGGAGCAGGATTCCGTCGGTCATTATCTTGATTCTGGTAGTCTCGTCCGTCTTGTCCTCGAACCGCATCTTGTAACCTACCAGCCCGGGGTAACGGGTGTGGAGCTGTTTGGAGATGAATTCGCTGACGCTCAGGGCGGCGATGCGGCGCGGCTGGGTGACGGCGATGACGCCCCCCTCCGCATATCCCGCCTCGTAGAGGATGACGGGAAGCTGCGTCGTCTTGCCTGAACCCGTCGGGCTTTGCACGACGATGACCTGGTTGTCCTTGAGTGTGTCCAGAATGCGCTGCTTCTGTGCGTAGACAGGCAGGCTCTTGTAGTCTATTGCCATATCAGTTTTCCTTTTATGTTTTTCATCAATTTGCGCCGGGACACAAGGTATTTGGCCCATTTGTCCCGGCCCTCATCTTTTAGTTCCTGTATGAAATCATCGGTGAGACGTTTTATGACGAAGCTCCTGTCTCTCGTTATGTAGGTCGTTATCAGAACTGGATGGACGCTGACAATCCTGATGCCTTTCTCATCCCGCAGGAAGCGGACGTTCGTGATGAAACTGTCCCCGGTATATTCCCTCACGAGGGTCGGGAAGTCGAAGGAGGGGCTTCTTCTCTGCCCGCTTATCGTGTTGCCCTGCGAGTAGAAAATCATCTTGGCAGGCTGGCTGTCCTTGTTTACGATGACCTCCCAGTCCCGGGCAACATGCGGGTGGTTTGCCCAGACGACATCCACGCCGTTTTCCAGCAGGTCGTGGTAGAAATTCAGCTGCTCCTTGGCGATGGTCAGGATGTACTCCGGCTCGCCGCAGTGGACGGACAGGATGAACAGGTCGCAGGGATTGTCCTCCCTGAGTTTACTGGCGTATTCCGTGAATTTCTTTCGCGATGCTGTATCCTGCTTTATGAAGTTGATGTAATCCTTGCTGTCCCCGCTGTTCAGGATTTCCGTGACCGCAAGGAAGAGGATTTTCCAGCCCTTGTAATCAAAATAGGCGTAGGAAAAGGAGGCTTCCTTACCGTCCTTGAGTCCTGAATAGTGCACCGGACGGAGGCCTTCCTTGGTGCGTTCCGCAAGGTCGGAGAAGTAGGCCTCTGTTTCCTGTATTCCCTCAAGCCCCTTGTCGTTCGTGTGGTTGTTGGACAGGCTGAACAGGTTGAATCCTGCCCTGACAGCCGCATCCGCATAATCCGGGTGCACGTTGAAGGAAGGGTAGGTGGAGTAAGGCTTTTTCGCATCCACCGGGGTCTCCATGTTGGCAAGCGACAAATCGGAGGCGGTCAGCATCTCGCGCACGTCATCATACATTTTGTCGTAGTCGTCGGTGTGCTTCCACAGCTCGTTGTGGGCCATCAGGTCTCCCGCAAAGGATATGAGCAGGGTGTCTTCGGTGGGGTAGGGGTTTGAAGCGGTGGCAATTGGAGTCCCGTCCTCAAAGCTGTCGGGATCCTCGATGTAGGGGGAAACGGGGACATGCGTCAGCTGCGCTTGGGCAGCCAGATCCTCCAGCTCGGCAATCGTCGCCTCGGCGGGGAGCCTTCCTTCTTCATGTGCGTGCTGCACGGTCTCGCAGGATAAAAGGATGAGGCAGCTGAGAGCAAGAACGGATATGGATGTCCCTAGTAAAAAACGCTTCAAACTGCTATATAATACAACGAAATGGAGGCTTTTACAAGGGGGAGCCCCTGATGGGGCTACTCCTCCTGTTCGGCCTGGGCCGCGAGGAACTTCCGGTATTTCTGCGGATCTACCTTGAACGCGACTATGGGGGATTCCTCATCCTCCATAGCATGGCTCAGGGCGACGTCAGCCTCGTTGGTGAGCCGCTCGCCGGATATCATCCTGAGAGAACGGGAGGAGATGCCGATTCCCATGGGCGCGTCGTTTCCGTACTGGGCGAGTATTTCATCAATCGAAGAATACAAATCCTCCGCCAAGCCTATTGCCTCGTTGACGTTTGTGTCCGGCAGGGCGGCTGTGAACGCATCGTCACCTTTCTCGAATATCAGGTCGGGCGAGCTGAGAATGTCCCTCACGCTCTCGCAGACGGCCTTGCCTTCGTCCTTTGTCCAGTCGATTCCGTCAATCCTGAGGGTGATGACTGATATGTCCTGGCCGCTCTTGGTGCAGCGGGATATTTCGTTGTCCATGCGGGGCAGCATGTAGGATTCCCAGCCGAATCCCGTTCTGGCGGAATACAAACCGGTGGGACCGGACGGGGCTGGCGGTGGTGCGACTGGGGCGGTGTCCTCCGGTATGGGGGCAGACGCATCCATAGTCGGGGCGGGCCCTGGATCGGCGGCTGCCTCTTCTGTTCCCATGTCAGGCCCGGCCATAGTCTCATCAAGCGTCGGAGTTCCTATCTCCTCAGTCTCAGTTGCGGGCCCGGCTTCGGCGGCCGACTCTTCCGCCTGGGGGACGCTTTCTTCCTGTACGGGCTCAGGTTCAATGACAGCCTCTGCTTCAATGAGCGGTTCCTCTGCCTCTTGGACGCTTTCTTCCAGCGCGGGCTCGGCTTCTGCCCCTGTCTGGACTTCTGCTGCCGGGGCTTCTTCGCTTATAGGAGTATCGTCTTCGTCCAGGATGTCTTCCCATTCGTCATCTGGGGCTAAGGGCGCGTCCTCGGCTTCCGCAGGCTCTGCGGCCTTCTGTGTCTCAGTGGCCTCTTCCTCGCTCTCCGGGAGCTCTTCGGTCACGGGTACGATGATGTCCTCTTCCTCGTCAAGAATATCAGAATCGTCTTGGGAAATTGTCTTCTCTGCTTCTGACGAAGCGTCCTCCTCGAACTCGCTTTCATCCTCGTCAATCGCGAACTCATCATCCGTCTCCTGATTCTCTCCGGCAGCTTCTTCGGTTTCATCGAATATGCTGTCGTCTATCGCGGGGATTTCGCGGGGAGTCCAGTCTGAGTCCGTGTCTTCAGCTGTGTCTTCCTGCAGGGGCTGTTCTTCTTCCTGCCCGGCTTCGGGGGCGGCGACAGTCTGTTCCTCCGTATCAGTGGCTTCCCCTTCCGGAAGCTCTTCAAGAGGCTCATCAGCAAGCTCGTCTAAATCGTTGTCTTCCTGCTTATCTTCGTGAAAAGGGACGGCATCCGTGGGTACCTCCTCGGATACGAACTCCTCCATCTCTTCCTCGTCCGTTTCGTCCAGCTTGTCGAACAAGGCATCATCGTCATCTTCTGCTCCGTGCTTCTGCTGGTTTTCTGTCAATATGCCATCGTCGTCTTCCGCGTCATCGGTATCGGGCGAGAAACTGACCGCGCCATCCTCGTCCTGCAAAAAGTCGTCCTCGTCATCCGCGCTGTCGAACAAGTTGTCGTCGTCCTTGTCCTCTGTGTTCTCTCCGGCAATCGGTCCGGGGCTGTCAGTGTCCTGTGCGTCGGCAGGGGCTTCCTGCTTGTCCTGAATGTCGCCGCTTTCGTTAGCAGGCAGGCTTATCGTATCGTCCCCTTCGTCCGGCAGGACATCGCTTTCGTTGCCGGGCAGGCTTACCGTATCGTCGTCTTCGTCCAGCAGGTCATCATCCTCGCTTTTGGGCTGGATTATTGTCTCGTCCGAATCCTCATCTTCTCCTTCCCTGAGCGTCGCATCCAGGTCTTCCTCTTCGTCCAGGTTATCCAGCCCGTCAAAGTCATCGGCATCATCGTCCTCTTTTGGTTCGTCCAGATCCTCGGCGAGCAGTCCCTGGTATTCTTCCTGAGTCAGCTCGTAGTTCCTGAATACGGGCTGCTCCTCTTCTTCCATAGCCACTGTGTCTTCATGCGTCGTTGAGTCCTGGGATTCCTTTGTGCCGGCTTCTTTCTCATCCGGTCTTGTCGTCTCCACTGTCGTCGCGCCTGAGGGACTGGAATTGACGTTCACGATAACGACAGGGGGCTTTGCCACAGCCGCCGGCTGAGGCACTGCCGTGGCCTGAGGCACCGCTGTGGCCTGAGGCACTGCCGTGGCCTGAGCTTCCGCTGTGGCGGGCTGCCTGACAGATGTTTGGTCCTCTTCCAGAGACTCCTCTTCCACAATCTCGGTTTCCACGCAGCTCTCGTCGTCCGTGAAGATGCTGACGTAAATGAGGTAGAGCAGGCAGATGAGGGTTTCCGCGAGTATGGCAAGGAAAGTGAGCCGGGCTTTCTTATAGAAGTCTGCCGGTTTGAGCAGGTGGATCGCCGCCTTCAGGTTCACCTCCTGCCCGTTCTTGTCGTGCAGCTTCTCGTCAGGCGTATATGGCTCTACCAGAATCCCGGGAAAGTTCGTGCTGTCCACGCTGGCGGGGTAGGAGATGACGAGTCCCTGTGAATCCTTTACCTGCACGCCGGCAATATCGGACACGTCTCCAAGGGCCCTGAGGAAGGAATCGTAGAAAGACTCGCTGCGTACGAAGTTGTCTTTGAGAATCGCATCAGTCTCGTTGGTAAGCTTCCGGAAGCGGTTCACGGCGGCGCTCCGCCCCTTGGAGATGTCAATTCCCAATGACGCTGCGAAAGCCACGGCTGTGACTATATAGGCCGCGCATATAAAACCGGCAAACAAAGACCTTTTTTTATTGTCCATATATCCCCACCCTAAAGGACTTTTCTTTCAATCAGCAAGGCTGCCCGCGAAATCATAGGCCGCCTTGAGCAGGCCCGGCCCCCCATAGTTTTTTCCCTCAGCTAGGCCCGCCGGATGTTGCCTGAGGTAGGCGACGTAGGGCAGGAGCGCATAGAAGGCCTTTGAGGAGGACAACCCGGAAATGTCGTCGAATTGTCCTATGTCGCGAAGGCATTCTTTGATAAAGCCTTTGAAATCGAAAGGAGAAACAAAGTCTCCCTTTCTTTTTTCGGCATTCTGCCGCCACAGTTCATCACGTTTTTTCTGATAGCCGTGTTTTTCTTGCCATGCGGCGAGGCTCTTCCCGTAACCTTCAAGCACGTCGCTCGTAAGCACGCCGGCCCGGGCTTCCCTGAGCGGTGTCCGGTACATCAGGGCGGTGAACTGCTGCTCGGCGGGGAGGAGGGCTGTGCTCCAGCTGCCGAAACGCGCGTCAAGGTATGTTCCCTTAGCGTAGGGCTTGCCGTGACTGTAGGCGAAATCCGCACCAAACAGGCGGAGCCGGGTGAATCCCAGCTGGCGTGCGATGTCTGCGGCCGCAATCGTCACCGTGCCGGATCCTGTCTCCACCTGCATCATGCCGCATTTCCCGGCGGCAAGGAGGGAGAGGGGGTGGCCTGAGTGGAAGAAAACGGGCTGTATCCCCCGGCTTTTGAGCATCCGCACTGTGGAAGGGGCGGAAGAGATGTCCAGGAAGACAAGGGGGCTTTTTCTGTCCTGGACTGCCGCCGGGATGGGATAGAAATGCTCGCTGGATATGCTCTGCGCATCCACGCACGCTATCGCGTCGGGCCGTATGCCGCTCCTGTAGAGGGGGCCGGTCGTCGTGTCCGTCGCGATGAGGAAGAAATCCTGCCGACGCTCGCGCAGGATATGCATTGACTCGTCCAATGTCGGCCCTGCCGCTATGATTGCCGCGCACTTTTCAAGCTCCTCCTTTCCGGGAAGGGGGGCAGGGGAGGGAATGAGCTCTTTCAGGTTGACCAGGATGTTGTGCATCCAGATTTTGCCGAAGTGGGACTGCACGGAAAAATCCGCGCTGACAGCCTTGAGCGTGTCCTTTAGGCGTTCTCCCATGCCGGCACAGAGGGCCTCGTTCTCCGTCTGCCATGCCCGCTGGAAAAGGCAGCTGAAGTCCCCGTAGAGGGCGGGCAGGTATTGCTGTGCGACCAGTTCCGGCACTTCCTTTGCCTGGCAGAGAATGACGCGGGGATTGCGGGCAAGGCTGCGGACTTTGCCGAGCGACAGGCAGAAGTCCAGGCTCTCCTTGTCTGCCTCGAATGCGATGATGAAATAGTTCTCCAGCTGCCTCGACAGCTTCTCTATATGGTAACCGCCCCCGATGCCCCCGATCAGGAAGAAGCCTTCCGTTACCGATGTATCCGCCAGTATTCGCTCGGCGGAAGGATTGTATTTGGAGTGCATGGGCTTCCCGTCAAGAAAAAGGGGAATGTCCTCGCCGTTCTTGGATTTAGTCACGGAGGAATATATCATGCGGTCTCCTTATGAGAATGCCCTCTGGATGTCCTTTTGGAAGGACTGGATGTCCGCCTGGAGTTTTTTCAGGGCATCGGCTTCTCCCGGCATCCCGATGCTCCGCTGGTAGACGATGAAGTCTGCTGGCACGGCTTCACGTATCCAGTCAGGGCTGTTTATCTTGCCCTCGATGATCTCCTGGATTTTCGAGCGGCGCATTTCATAGTCCGTCTTCTTTGTGGAAGGAAAGCTCATCGGCATTATTTTTCCCGATTCCGGCTCCTGCTCCAAAAAGAAATCCCAGTTTACGTCCTGCACTTCCCCCAGGCTGTTCTGGAAGCCGAAGTGGTCGCTCAGCCTGAAAAGCCTGTTCCCGAAAGTGCTGGAGGCAAACCAGTTCCTGTATATGTTGAGGGAAGGAGAAGCAAAGCTCCTTGGGGCAAGCCTGTTGTCCGCCGGGCAGAGCCTGTTGTCTGACAGGGAGTCGTCCAGTTCAAGCTGGTTCGGCCGCGTGTGGGAGCTTCCCTTGGACGGGGCGAGGTCAAGCCCGCAGAAGTAGACCCTGCCGTCCGTCAGGGAGAGGGCGAGCTGGGCCGCAGTGCCGCTGACCGTGCCGTTCCTGTATGCCCGTGTCACCGGAAGGCCGAACTCGGATGTAAAACTTTCGGAGATGCCGTCCCCGTAGTTCAGGGGAACGATAGCCGTGTTCCCGAGCAGGCTCAGGAATATCGCGGACTCGGAGGGCATGGCAAGGGGAATTTCCGGGTGCTGTTTCAGCGCGAAGGAGATATGCCGCTTGGCCCAGTAGCCGCCGTCTGTCGTTATGCAGAGATCCGGGATGATGCCCCTCTGGACGAGGGGGAGCAGGGCGGAGGAGACTGCGATGAGGAAGAATCTGTCCCGGTGCTCCTTTATGAACGGTATGGAGCTTTCCAGGCTCCTGCCGCTCGCGCAGATGACGACGGGGGCCGTCCCTTTCTGGAAGTAGCGGGTCTCGTTCACGAAGAGAGAGAAGCGTATCGCGTTCTTGACCCAGCGCCTGGCAAAGAAGCTGCGCGTCGCAAGGACGTTCCTGCTCTTTATGACCGCAGTCCGTATCTGCTGCCAGCAGTGCCTGGACTCTTCGGGGAGCGCGTCATCGGAGGGCTTCCAGGCGAGGAAGAGGCAGCTCGTGACCCCTTCTTCGCCCATATAGTTGAATATCTGCTCGGACAGAGGAATGCCTTCCCCGGTGTAATAGAAACACTTGTCCCAGAGCTTCTCGGTGACCGAGAACTCCGTGGCATAGTGCAGGGCGACGATCTTGGTGCAGGGAAAAATCTTCCGCAGGTAGACTGCGGTATAGGAAAGGCCCGGACCAGTCATCATGATGTATCCGGGCTCGAAGTCGCACTTTATGCTCTGTACGAACCGCAGGGCTTCCTGACTTGGGTTATAAGCCGAGTGAATCCTTATGGAATTGCACGTGCAAGTCGCTTCGCCGTTTGCGGATTTCGTAAAGACAATTGCCATTAGGCCAGGCCCAGCTCCTTGAAGAGTTTCTTGTAGGTGTTGAACTCCTCGGACTTGGCGAACTCGGAGATTTTCTCCTCCGGAAGGTTCTCCAGAAGCTGATCCATGTAGGAGAGGACCGACTTAATCTCGACTTTCATGTTCTCGGGGATGCTCACGCTCTCATCCTGTCCGGCACTGCTTTCGCCCGCCGCAGAATCCGCGCTGCCGGAAGCATCTGCTTCCTTGTTTTCCTCGGAGGGACTCTCACCCCAGTCGTTGAAGACCTCCTCAATCGGCTCCTCGCTGATTCCGGCCTCCATATCCTCTTCGCTCTCTTCGGATCCGGCAGCTTCCTCAAGCTCTTCGGAAGCCTGCTCCTCCAGCTCGGGGACCGCAGTCTCCTCACTTTCGGCGGGTACTTCCTCCGCCACCGCAGGCTGCTCTTCTGCAAGGGGCTCCTCGCTCTCAAGGTAGCTGATGTTCTCTTCGGTCAGGGGCTGCTCCTCGTCTCCGAAGCTTTCCTCGGGGGCAGCGCGTGAGACATCCTCGCCCTCAGCTTCCGCCTCTTCCACGGGAATAAGCTCTTCCTCTGCGGGGGCTGCTTCTTCTGCCGTACCGACTTCCTCTCCAGAAGTCTCTTCCTCGACGGGGAAGACTTCTTCCTCTTCGGCCGGGGCAGCCTCTTCTTCAACGAGAGTCGCTTCTTCCTCTGCCGGGGCTGCCTCCTCTACCAGGCCGGCATCCTCTTCGGCAGGAGCTTCCTCTTCGGCCTGAGCGGGCTCTTCGTCAATCGGGATTGCCTCTTCCTCTACGGGTTCAGCGGCTTCTTCCTCTACCGGGAAGGTCTCTTCCTCTACGGGTTCAGCAGCTTCCTCTACCGGGACAGCCTCTTCCTCTACGGGTTCAGCAGCTTCTTCTACCGGGACTGCCTCTTCCACTGGCTCAACTGCTTCTTCTGCTGCGGGAACTGCTTCTTCAACAGCCTCAGGCGCAGGCTCCTCCTCAATCGGGACAGGCTCTTCCTCTGCCGGGGCCTCGTCCACGACAGGAACGGAGAGCTCCTCTTCTTCTGCGGCGGGCTCCGTCTCTGCCTCCGGGG
>JAFSSU010000230.1 GCA_017450845.1 Treponema sp. | reverse complement strand
TTCTTCAACTGTTACAGGAGACGTTACAAGCAATTTACCTTGTTCATAAGCCTCTGAGAACCACAATTTCATCCTGTCGAAATATGCATCGCTTCTTTCAATAAAATAGATAAAAGGCGATGTATCTATGAAAGCACTGTTAAATTCGGTCATCATTCCTAAGCTCCGAAACGTACCGAGTCGCATAATTAGCTCGTTCGCAAGGGATGACATACGAGTCAAAATTCAGTTTTTTCCGAGGAGCAGATTCAATCCGGCGGATGGAAATTTTGATTGAATTCAAAAGTTCCTGTTGCTCATCGTAAGGCAAAGACAATGCTTCGCGAGTTACGGTTGCCAATGCTGTATCATTCATAGCTTACCTCCATGCTGCATGCTTGCTTTTCTTCTTCTGTGGTTGGGTTTCCTCATTCAGATTATACAGCTTTGCATACCGGCTTGTCTATCCGTGCCCCTGCTACAGGCCGGAGTCCCAGCCGTCTTCCGGCCTGCGGTGGGGCCAGATCCGTCCGGTCTTTCCCGTGATGTCGTGGACGACCGACCACTGGAGCTTGTCGATGCCATGCGACCGGCAGGTAGTCCGTGCCGCCGTCCGCGTCCCTCGCGGCGAACGCCGTGCAGCCCGCACAAGAGGCGGAATCAGAGTTAACGCTGAAAAACGTCGCATTCGAGTTTTTCAGCGTTTCCCTAGCCCGCCAGCGCGTCGAACTCGGCGTAGGGCTCAAGGATTTTCAGCATGAACTCGTACGGGGTCATCGGCGTGAGATCGCCGCTCACGACATCCGCGAAGATGTTCGCGCCCGCCCCGCTCACGAGCTTTACCCCCGCCTCGTTCATCGTGACGGGAAGGTGCGCGTCCCGTGCGGCTACGTTCCAGAACACGATTTCCGGAAGCTCCAGCCCCGCCTTCCTGAATTTCCTCCGGTACAGGTCAAAGCTGCTCCTGTCCCCGTTCCCGCAGCAGTCGAACTCCATGTCGGATATGATCAGCACCCGCTCTATCATCTCCTCCTTCGGAACTTTCCGGCTCCTGGCGACGGAAAGGAGCAGCTCGTACACCTTGGCGATGTCAGTGTTCGAGCAGTCGTTGAACTGGGCGACAAACTCAAGCTTTTTCCTGAGCGTGCCGCAGCTTTCGGGAATCTGGACCAGCTCCGGCCGTGACGAGAAGGTGATGAAGCTGTTCCGGTACGCGCCGCCGAGCTGCTCCGCGAAAAGCAGGGCGAGCGATGTCGCGACGTTTATGGGCGAGTCTGTTCCCGTGCGGTACATGGAGCCGGATCCGTCGCGCACGACAATCGTGCGGGAACCGACGGCCTTCCGCTCAAGCGACAGCCATGCCGCCTCAAGGGGCAGGGCCGCCTCGTCGTCCAGCTCATTCATCCCGCCCCATGCCTGCATGAACGGCGCGACAAGCTGATAGGGCTGGAGGGTTTTCGCGTTGAGCTTTGCCTTCCCGCCGGGTGAAATCTCCTCGCCGCGGGCAAGCTCCTCCGCCTGCTCGAAGAGCGAGTGCAGGTAGGCCTTGTATCGCCCGCCGTCATTGCGCAGGAACGCCTTCTTGTAGCGGAGCATTGCCTGCCCCGGCTGCAGGGAGTAGTCAAAGCTGTAGTCCTTCTCGCGGAGATTGTTTTCTATTATCTGTATCTCCTTCCGCAGGGCGGTGCAGAGCTTCCGGTATTCAGCGGCCCTCATGCCGAGCGCAGCCATAAGGATTTTCGCGCGGGCAAGGCTCTGCCTGGATGAGGCGTTGACGGACGGGAGCCACTTTCCCAGAAGGCTGACAGAGCCTTCGCCCCCTTCCTTCTTGGATTCGATGGCGGCCATATCCTTGTCAAGCCGGGCCTTTATCAGGGAAGTCACGTCGTCCTTCGCTGGGGTATCGAGGAGAACGAGGATGTCATCCCAGCGGCCATACTCCGGCACCGCATACAGGACCTTGCGGGCCAGCTCCGGGCGGGAGACGGCAAGCCGTCTCAGCAAAAGACGGAAGCCCGCCCGCTCGCCAAGCCCGCCGCGGATGTTCCGCAGGTAAAAGAGAATCTTGACCGCAAGGACCTCGTTCTCCGAGTATGCCCTGACGAAGAGCTTCTCAAGGCCGGCGGGGTTCCTGCGCATACCGCCGCAGAGCGAGAACAGGTCAAGGCACGCGGAGCCGGAAGACCGGTGCGCCCTGTCGCCGTTCTCCGTCCGCGCCCGGTCCAACGCCTTTTTGATTGCGTCCAGTGCGTTCATGCCGCACCTCCTTTCGTAAGAAAAACAAGTTGCCTGTGCTTCCGCACGTTCCGGATTCGAACCGGAGTAGACCACTGTTATTTGCTGCAAGCAACTTTATTATGACAAAGTGCATCATGGGCTGTCAGGCTCCATCCTTATGGTGACGACTGATTGCTGCCTGCACTTTTACGCCTCCTATACTATCGAACCGCATCCTGATAATCACGGAAAATTTGGTGCGAAAGCAG
>JAFSSU010000229.1 GCA_017450845.1 Treponema sp. | reverse complement strand
CTGGATAGGGGCGATGGGGATGGGATTTGGCCTGATACTGAGCGCGATGACGACCAAGTACCGCGACCTGAACAACCTCGTCAGCTTCGCGATGCCACTTGCGATGTACGTCACGCCGGTCGTCTACCCGCTCTCCCAGGCTCCGGAAAAGTATCGCTTCCTCTTCATGCTGAACCCGATGAGCGCGCCGGTCGAGGCCTTCCGTGTCTGGTTCTACGGGGCAGGCAGCGTCAGCCTCCAGATGTACGCCGTCAGCGGTGCGGTCAGCGCAGTCCTGCTCTTCCTGGGCCTGGTGCTCTTTACCCGGGGCGAGCGCACTTTCGTGGACGTGATATAGGGCAGGTGTTGTATGGATAACAGCGGCATTGCGATAAAGGTTTCCCGGCTTTCCAAATATTACCGGCTCGGGGTCATAAACTCCGGCACGCTCAAGAAGGACATTCAGTCCTGGTTCTACAAGAAGATGGGGAAGGAAGACCCCAACTCAAAGCTCTTCGTGACCGCCGACGGCAACGAGGCGGATGCGGAGGGCTTCTGGGCCCTGAAGGACATAGACTTTGAGGTGCACAAGGGCGACCGGGTCGGCATAATCGGCAAGAACGGGGCCGGCAAGTCCACCCTGCTCAAGATGATAAGCCAGATTTCAGCCCCGACCAGGGGCAAAATCTACATAAACGGCAAGATTGCGAGCCTGCTTGAGGTCGGGACCGGCTTCAACCCCGAGCTTACCGGGCGCGAGAACGTCTACCTGAACGGGGCGATTCTCGGCATGAAGAAAGCAGAGGTTGACCGGAAAATAGACGAGATAATCGATTTCTCAGGGATCGGCAAGTACATCGACACGCCGGTCAAGCGCTATTCGAGCGGCATGTATGTCCGCCTTGCCTTTGCCGTCGCCGCCCATCTGGACTCAGACATCCTGATTGCGGACGAGGTTCTTGCCGTCGGCGATGCTGATTTCCAGAAAAAGGCGCTGGGAAAGATGAACCAGCTCTCGCGCGGCGAGGGCAGGACCGTTCTCTTTGTCAGCCATAACATGGAGGCCGTCAAGACCCTGTGCAACAAGGGAATTGTCCTGGACAAGGGCAAGCTCGTCTTCAACTCTGACATAGCCTCCGCGGCGAACTTTTATTTTGGCACGGATACCTTCAGGAAGCACGCGGATATCCTGCGCAATGACTTCCGGAAAGATTTCTTTTTCCCCTATGATGTCGCAAGCTTTGAGAGCTATTCGATACTGGCGGATGGCAAGGATGCCCCCTACCGCATCGTCTATGACAGGAAAAGCCGCTACACCCTTGCCATAAAAGGCAACATTCAGAAATACAAGGAAAACCTCGTCATCTTCTATTCATTGTTCAAGGGTGAGGAGAATATCTATACGACGGATATGTATTGGTCGGGCGACGTTAAGCCCGGCGACCTGCGTGAGGGTGGTTTCCAGCTGGAGTTTGACCTGCCATTTGACAAGCTTACGACAGGTGAGTATCATGTAAGCATTTCGGCTGTCCTGCACTGTGAGGGCTGGATCTTGCAGAACGAGCAGAACCAGATGGCCTTCACCCTGATAAAAGATTTTGACCCGAGCCCCGTGTATCAGGACTCGCACCCGATGAACGACTTGTCCGACGGTTACGGCAAGGCGTGGCTTCCTGGTATTATGTCATTTTCCTGCAGGACGGG
>JAFSSU010000228.1 GCA_017450845.1 Treponema sp. | reverse complement strand
CCCTCTGATTTGAGGGGGAAAAGCCCTGCGGGAAGCCCATCCCGCAGGCTCCTGAAGGTGCGGAAAAGCTCAGGGCGGCTGACTTTTCCGCAAGAATTTCCAAATTTTTGGTTCCCGATGGGTACAAGGGGAGAATACGGTCTTTAATCAGCGTTTCCATAAGGCTGCAAAGGCCATTGCAGACGAGGTTGGCAAATCCTTCATGCAAGAATTTACCGACACACTCGGCAAAGACGCAGACGATGCCCTTTCACAGCTGCTCGTCGGCAAAATCCGCATCCGCGAAGACGGCGGCGCAAAGCTGCTTGAAGGCGACGTGTTCGCCGATGACGGCGCGCTTGCCATACACTTCGGCTCGCAGAACGGCGACGGCAGCGGCGCGGCATACTTCCTGATGTTCGAGGAGTAGGCTGACGGGCAGCAGGAAAGATTGACAGATGGGCTTGCTTTGTTCTATTATATTCCATCATGCCGGATGGAAAATCTGTTTTTGATTCGATAAACGCCCTCGTCGGCTACGGCCTGGTGACCGGGCTGATAGAAAAAGAGGATGTCATATACAGCAAGAACCGCCTGCTGGAGCTGTTCCGGCTGGACGGATTCGGGACGGAGGAGCAGGCCTCCGCCCTGCCGTCCGTGGAAGTCTCCGACTTGGAGGGCATCCTGAAGGACCTGCTCGATTATGCGGCCGGCAAGGGGCTTTTCCAGGATGACGGCATCGTTTACCGCGACCTCTTTGACACCAAGGTCATGTCCTGCCTGGTTCCCCGCCCCTCGTTCGTGGAGGCAGAGTTCCTCCGCCGCTTCAGGACGTCCGCCAAGGAGGCGACCGACTGGTTCTACAAGTTCAGCCAGGACACAGACTACATCCGCCGCTACAGGATTTGCAAGGACGTGCGCTGGAAGACCAAGACCGAGTACGGCGACATAGACATGACGATAAACCTCTCCAAGCCGGAGAAGGATCCCAAGGCGATCGCCGCCGCACGCAACGCTCCCCAGGGGGGCTACCCGAAGTGCCTGTTGTGCAAGGAGAACGTCGGCTACGCGGGCCGGGTGAACCACGCCGCCCGCCAGACCCACAGGATTATCCCCCTCCGCCTGAACGGGAAGGAGTGGGGCTTCCAGTATTCTCCCTACGTCTACTACAACGAGCACTGCATCGTGTTCAGCTTTGAGCATACGCCGATGGCAATCGGCCACGAGACTTTCGCTTGCCTCTTTGACTTCATCAAGCTTTTTCCCCATTACATCATCGGGAGCAATGCCGACCTGCCGATCGTCGGGGGGTCCATCCTGTCCCACGACCACTTCCAGGGGGGATGCTACGAGTTCCCGATGGCACGGGCTGACTATGAGGAGACTTTCAGCATCACGGGCTTTGACGGCGTGAAGTGCGGCATCATCAAGTGGCCCATGTCCGTCATAAGGCTTACCGGCGGCTGCAGCGAGCGGCTCGTCCAGCTGGCCGACAAAATCCTGCTCAAATGGCGGGGCTACAGCGACAAGGATGCCTTTGTCTTCGCGGAGACGGACGGCGAGAAGCACAACACGATAACCCCGATTGCGCGCAAGCGCAACGGCCTCTACGAGCTGGACCTGGTGCTCCGCAACAACATCGCGACCGAGGAGCATCCGCTCGGGGTCTTCCACCCCCATGCCGACAAGCACCACATAAAGAAGGAGAACATCGGCCTGATCGAGGTGATGGGCCTTGCCGTGCTGCCCGCCAGGCTCAAGAAGGAGCTCTCCGACCTTGCCGTCGCAATCGTGAACGGCAGGGATATAGCGGGCGACCCGGAGCTGGGCAAGCATGCCGCGTGGGTGCAGGACATCCTTGCCCGGCACGGCAAGCTGACCCGGGAGAACGTGGGCCAGGTGCTCAAGGACGAGACGGGCCTTGTCTTCGCCCAGGTCCTGGAGGATGCCGGGGTCTACAAACGGACTGAGGCGGGCAGGGCCGCTTTCAGGAGATTCATCAAATCATTCGCGTAAATCGCATATATAAGGAAGAACTGTATGTCAAACTTGCAGGTACCAAGCGGTTACAAGCCGCTTCTGAACGAGAAGGAAACTGAGCACGCGATCGTGCTCATCAAGGAATTTTTCCAGCTGTCGCTTTCGACCGAGCTGAGCCTGACCCGCGTCACGGCCCCCCTCTTCGTGCAGTCGGGGCTGGGAATCAACGATGACCTGAACGGGGTGGAGCGGCCCGTCCGCTTCCCGGTCAAGGATATGGGCGAGCAGCAGCTGGAGATAGTCCATTCGCTCGCCAAGTGGAAGAGGCTCAAGATTGCGGAGATGGGCCTGCCGAGGGGCTTCGGCATCTACACGGACATGAACGCCATCCGCGCGGACGAGGACCTGGACAACCTGCACTCCCTCTACGTGGACCAGTGGGACTGGGAAATCCGCATCGACGAGCGGGACAGGACGGTGATGTTCCTGAAGGAGACGGTCGCCAAGCTCTATTCCTGCATCAAGCAGACGGAGTTCTATATCTTCGACAACTACGAGCACATAGAGCCCATCCTGCCCGAGCACATCACCTTTGTCTTCGCCGATGACCTGCAGAGGCAGTACCCGGACAAGAGCCCCAAGGAGAGGGAGCAGATCGTCACCAAGAAGTATGGGGCTGTCTTCCTGATAGGAATCGGCGGAAAGCTGCCCGACGGCAGCATTCACGACGGACGCGCACCGGACTATGACGACTGGATTACCGAGAGCGGGGACGGGCACAGGGGGCTGAACGGCGACATCCTGGTCTGGAACCCCGTGCTCCAGTCCGCGATGGAGCTTTCTTCCATGGGAATCCGCGTCAGCCCCGAGTCGCTCAAGGCCCAGCTCGCCGAGCGCGGCTGCCCGGAGAGGGCGGAGCTGGACTTCCACAAGAAGCTGCTCTCAGGCCAGCTCCCGCAGACCCTGGGCGGCGGAATCGGACAGAGCCGCCTGTGTATGTACTTCCTGCGCAAGGCCCACATCGGCGAGATTCAGGTGAGCACCTGGCCCGACGATATGCGGGCCCGCTGTGCCGGGGCGGGAATAAAGCTCCTGTAGTTTTTTTGGGGGGGCCTGGGGGTCCCCGGAAAACGCATTTTGCTAAAATCGTTGCAGATTCTGCTATTATCGTGTATAATAACGGGACGGGGGTGACGATTTCAGATGGAGAAACTGGACGATAAAGGAACGGGCGGTGACTGTCTGCTTCTCATGCAGTGCTGCGCGCTCATGCACAAGTCCCTTGACCAGGATGAGAGCATAAGCTGCGTCCTTTCTCTTATTGGAAACAAGCTTGAGGCGAGCAGGGTAGGCTTCTTCGTGATGGTGGAGCCCGAGGTCATCTACCGGGCCTATGACTGGAGCCGGGAAAAGGGTTTTGCCAGCTTGGGGACTTCCGACATATTCCTTGAGGGGGAGGCCGCGAGCTACAGCTTCTCCATCGCCGAGCCCTATCTCTACGATGAGACCGATATCCTCTTCTTTGAGCGGAAGCTTCTCGCCGATTACGGTGTCATACTGGAGAACGAGGCTAAGTCCATGCTCGTGCTTCCGCTGGAGTACGGCGGGCAGGTCAAGGGTTTCATCGAGGCCGAGAATATCGCCGCCGCCGCCGTTCATGAGCACCAGTCATCCCTGATTTACCTGCCGTCCATCGTCCTGGCTCCCGTGGTCCGCAGGATGGAGAACGAGGCCTTCCGCAAGGAGAGCGGAATCCTTTCCGAGAACAAGATTCTCTATGAGCTGACGATGGAGAACGTCAAGATCCTCGCTTTTGAGACCGATCTTGCCAAAAACGTCACCGTCGTGGTGGATTCCCCCTATTCCAGGCGTTTCATGAAGGACTCGGGCTTCCCGAAGGTCATGCAGGACCCCGTCAGCAGCCTGTCATCCCACATGGACTCCGAGGGCAAGAGGGGCTTCTCGTCTATCCTGGCGGAAGTCAGGAAGGGGGGGGAGAATGCGTCCTGCACGGTGAAATTCTACAAGCGGACGGAGGAGGATCCCTCCTACATAAAGATAAGCATGTACGGCATCCCCGGCACGGACGGCAGGGTATCCAAGATTTACACGATTTTCCAGGACGTGAGCGACTACCTCAAGAGCGAGGAGCTGCTGCAGGCGGAGAATGAGCGGGCGAAGGAGCTCAAGAAACGGGAGGACGAGCTTTCTGCCCTCAGGAACAAGGAGCTTGAGCTCCTTCAGAAGCACAAGGCCGCCCTGGATTCCCTGGAGTTCATTCTCTGGGAGATTGACCTGTACGCCGGGACGACCGTGCCAATCGATTCCCCCTTCTTTGAGCGCTGCCGCAAGATTTACGGGCTTCCCAAGGACAACGCCGAGGTAGCCTACTACCTGTACGGGCTTATGGACGAAGGGGACCAGATCCGCGTCAAGAAGATGTTCTCCGTCCTCCGGCAGGGGCGGCTCTTCAAGATGGACCTGAGGATTCCCCTGGGCAAGGACGGGACGGAGCGCGTCATGCGCATCTCGGCGACCCCATCCAAGAGCTCCGCCGGGGACTGGGACAGCGCGGTCGCGACTTCCTACGACATAACCGACCAGGTGGTCAAGACGGGTGACTACGAGCAGGAACTTGCCTACTTCCATCTGTCACGTTCCAGCGGCATACTGATGTCGGCGCACGTGAACCTGTCGATGAACAGTTTCCTGGAGAGCACGCCGGAGATAGACCCGTACGCGCGGGCAATGTCCTATGACGAGATGGTTTGGAGGGGGAACGGTTTCTCCGCCGTGCTTGCGGACGGAAGGTCCGCCGTGGAGATTTTTGACAGGTCCAACCTCCTGAAGGAGTGGACGGCAGGAAGGACCAAGTTCTCCTATACCATGCGCTTCAAGGGGCAGAATCAGGTCCAGTGGGTCAGGACCGACTTCCGCCTGCAGGAGAACCCCAACACCAAGGACATAGAGTTCTTCTGCTACGTGATCGACGTGACCAAGGACGAGCTTATGTCCCGCCTGCTGAACAGGCTGGGTGATGTCATCTATGAGTTCATCGCCGTCATAAACCCTGCCGAAAAGTCAATATGCTTCATCGGCTCCCCGGAATACGAGGACCTGAAGTACATAGACTACTACCAGTACGTGGAGAACGAGATTGAGCGGCATCTCCTGCCCATAGACTCAAACCATTCCCGCGAGCAGTATGATATAGAAAACATACAGAAAGAGCTTGCCAGGGATTCCCACTACTCAAACATCATCCCCTGGAGGAGTCCGGACGGAGAGCCGATCAGGAAGATGGCCCAGTACTTCTACCTGGATCCGGCACGGGAACTTATCCTGTACTGCATCACCGATGTCACCGAGCAGTACAGGCAGGAGCAGATACGGCTGCAGGAAGTCGAGGACGCTCTCAGGCGGGCGGATGTCGCCAACCGGGCAAAGAGCGAGTTCGTCTCCCGCATAAGCCATGACATCCGCACTCCGATTGGGGCAGTCCTGAACCTGACCCAGTTCGCCGAGGAAGACATAGACAAGAAGGACAAGCTCGCGGATGACCTCGCCAAGATAAAGACCTCCGGCCGCTTCCTGCTCTCGCTGATAAACGACGTGCTGGACATCTCCAAGATAGACTCCGGCAAGATAGAGCTTGTCCCCGAACCGTGCTCATACGAAGGGTTCATCGAGGAGATAAGCAGCCTCCTTGAGTCCATGTGCTGCGACAAGGGGCTTGACTGCATTATAAACGCCGCCCCGCCGGTTGAGAAGGCGTTCATGGCCGATAAGGTGCGCCTGAACCAGGTCACGCTGAACCTGCTGTCCAATTCCGTCAAGTACACCCCGGCCGGAGGAGCCGTCAGTTTCTTCGTCGATCAGGAGAGGCTTCCCGGCGGAAAGGTCTCCATGCATATATGTGTCGCCGACAACGGGATTGGCATGACGGAGGAATTCCAGCGCAAGATGTTCGATGAATTCACGCAGGACAGCAAGAACCCCCTGCGCGACAAGACGACTCCGGGAACGGGACTGGGGCTTTCCATCGTGAACAAGATGGTCCAGCTGATGGGCGGACAGATAAAGGTAGAGAGCGAGGTCGGCAAGGGAAGCTCCTTCCTGATAAGCATACCGATGAAGACGGCCGACGAGAAGGATGTCAAGGACAGCTCTAAGAAGAAGAGCTCGGTTGGCGACGCGCCTGTCCAAGCTACGGTCCTCCTTGCCGAGGACAACATGATAAACACCGAGATTGCCATACGGATTTTCACCAAGATGGGCGTTACCGTGGAGCATGCCGAGAACGGTGAGGAAGCCCTCAATATGTTCTTCGCCTCGGAGGCCGGGCATTACGACGCGATTTTCATGGATATCCAGATGCCCAAGATGGACGGTTACGGGGCTACTCATGCTATCCGCGCTCTGGGAAGGCCGGATGCCGTGGAGATACCGATCATAGCGATGACGGCTAATGCCTTTGCGGATGCCGTCCAGAAGGCCAAGGATGCGGGGATGGACGAGTACATCACCAAGCCCTTGGACCCCGAGCGGCTCAGGGAAATCCTGCTGGAGCAGCTGGAGAAGGGGCCGGGAGCTTAGGAGCTGAAACGCTCCAGCACCTTCTTGTCCCCGGTCTTTTCTATCAGGACCAGGTGGTCTCCCGCGCTGAGCACCGTGTTTCCGCCGGGAATCTCATAGTCCGATGCCCCTATTTTCTTGACAAGGAGCAGCAGGTACTCGCCGGGCTTGGCTATGTCCTTGAGGGCCTTGCCCGAGAACTTGCTGGTTGAGGGCAGGTCGCACTCCACCAGCTCGAATGCCCCGCCGGAGACCGTGTGAATTCCCGTGACGTTCTTGCCGTGCAGGTGGCTCATGATCGAATCTACGATGGTGTCCCTGAGAGGGATGGGGACTTTGACCCCCAGCTTGCGGGCTATGTCCGCGAACTGTGACTGGGCGACGAGCGCGATTGCCTTTTCCACCCCCAGCGACTCCATGTAGGCGGAGATGATCATGTTCATCTCGTGGTTGTGGGTCGTCGCGATCAGCAGGTCAAACTTGTCCAGCCCCTCCTCCTTGACCAGGCTTTCGTCCGTTATGTCCCCGCAGAGGACTTTTGCCGTGGGGAACCTGTCGCATGCCTCTTTGCAGCGCTCCTTGTTGCTGTCCACGATGACGAAGTTGTTCACCTTCTTTGTGGCCGCCCCGCCGAAGAGGTTCTTGTAGAAGGGCTGCTTGTTCTTCTCTATCAGGTGGTCGGCGATGTTTGTTCCTATCCTGCCGGCCCCGACCATGACGATTTTCCGGAGCGCGTCCAGCTTGGCCCCGCAGAGGGGGAGCAGGCGGGGCAGGTTGGCTGTCTCCGTCAGTATGCCTATCCTGTCTCCGGCGTGGAGGATCGAGTCTCCGAAGGGCAGGGAGGATGCCCCGCTGCTCTCCACGAAGACGACTATGAACTTGAAGTCGGCCAGCTGCCTGAGGTCCTTGAGGGCCACGGAATCAAACGCGCTGCCGCTGGCCACCTCCAGGGCCGCCAGCTCGAACTTGTCCCCGAAGGTCACTATGTCGCTGACTGCCCCGTGCTCCACGGCCTTGACGATGGCCTCCGCCGCCTCTATGTCCGGGTGGATCATGAAGTCTATGCCGTAGAGGGGGCGGTGCTTGCCAGAGAATGTGTCCGCGTGCTTCCTGGCGGCCTCGCCAGCGTTGACGTAGTAGGCGTAGTTCCTGACGCGGGCTATCTTGAGCAGGGAGGGGTACACCGAGTCCACCATGGAGCAGGTTATCATGTTTATCTCGTCGTTCTCGGTCAGCGTGACGAGCGCGTCTGCCTTGGCGATGCCCGCGTCCTCCAGCGTCTTGAGGTTGTTGCCGTCCGCCTGTATGAGCTTGCAGTCCAGGATGTTCCCGGCGTGCCGGATTATGTCATCGTCGTTGTCGATCAGCACGACATCATTCTTCTCGTTGATGAGCCTTTTAGCGAGCTGGACCCCGGTGAAGCCCGCTCCGATTATCACGGTGTTCATAGTATCTTCCATTATAGAGGATATGGTGACAAGTTTAAAGGGGACACCCTGCGGGAACCGCCAGCGGAAATACGTTTTTATGGGAATGCGTTTTTACTGATTGAACATTTTCTGGAAAAACGGTAAATTAGTGCTAAAGATTTCTATATATAGGAGTTCACTTTTATGGCAGATGTAAAGGTTGCTATCAATGGTTTCGGCCGCATTGGCCGCTTGGCTTTCCGCCAGATGTTCGGCGCGAAAGGCTACGAGGTTGTCGCTATCAACGACCTCACCAGCCCCACGATGCTTGCCCACCTCTTGAAGTATGACACCGCCCAGGGCGGATATGCCGGAAAGATCGGCGAGAAGAACCACACGGTTGAGGCTCACGACGGCGAGGGTGAGGACAACTACATCGTCGTTGACGGAAAGAAGATCGTCATCTACAAGTGCAAGGGACCCGATGCCGCCAACCTTCCCGCTTGGGGAAAGATGGGAATCGACGTCGTCCTCGAGTGCACGGGCTTCTACACCTCCAAGGCGAAGTCTGAGGAGCATATCAAGGCCGGTGCCCGCAAGGTCGTCATCTCCGCTCCTGCTGGAAATGACCTCCCGACGATCGTCTACAACGTCAACCACAAGACCCTGAAGTCTTCTGACACCGTCATCTCTGCCGCCAGCTGCACCACGAACTGCCTGGCTCCGATGGCCAAGGCCCTCAATGATGCCTTCCCGATCCAGAGCGGAATCATGAGCACCATCCACGCCTACACCGGCGACCAGATGATCCTTGACGGACCCCAGCGCAAGGGCGACCTCCGCCGCTCACGCGCCGGTGCCCAGAACATCGTTCCGAACAGCACGGGTGCTGCCAAGGCCATCGGCCTCGTTATCCCCGAGCTGAACGGCAAGCTCATCGGCTCTGCCCAGCGCGTTCCGGTTCCCACCGGTTCTACGACGATCCTGACCGCCGTTGTCAAGGGCAATGACGTGACCAAGGATGCCGTCAACGCCGCCATGAAGAAGGCCTCTGATCCCGAGACCTTCGGCTACAACGAGGACGAGATTGTTTCTTCCGACGTCATCGGAATGCGCTTCGGCTCCCTCTTTGACTCCACCCAGACGATGGTCAACAAGGTTGCCGACGGCCTCTTCGAGGTTCAGGTTGTCTCTTGGTACGACAATGAGAACAGCTACACCTCTCAGATGGTTCGTACGATCAAGTATTTCAGCGAGCTGAAGTAGTCCTGGTCTGACCAGATAAGGCCTCCGCCTCGGCGGAGGCCTTTTTTTATGCTGTTCTCATTGTCGTTCTGTTGGACTGGTCGCGTTGTCGCTGCGCGAAACTCTCCCCGCACGGCGCTGCGCCCTTGCTTGCGCCGTGGGTACTCCAATGAGAACAGCTACACCTCTCAGATGGTT
>JAFSSU010000002.1 GCA_017450845.1 Treponema sp. | reverse complement strand
GCCCTCGCTTTTGCCGGAATCTTGCATTTCTTTTGTACCCCCCCCCGAGTACACGAATTTCAGCTTGAGGTATAAGGCCCTGAGCGCGAACGATGCCGTCGCTACGAGTCCTATGACAAGTGAAAAAAGCATGCTCCCCGTGCCGGGGTCAATGTAGAGTAGCTTCATACGGTCTCCTTGGCCCGGATTCCGGCTATGATATTCTTAATCAGCGAGAAAATGTTGTTCATTATCCAGTAGATGACAAGCCCGCTCGGAGACTTGTAAAGCAGCATCAGGAATAACCCTGCCAATGCATACTGCTGAACCTTCTCGCTTGTTGTCGCCATTTTTGTGTATATGGCACCAGAGACTATGTTTATCGCCGTCATCAGTATGGGCAGGATGTTGGCAGCCAGCTTTCCATTGGAAGCTGGTATGTGCAAAAGGCCGTCTGGCTGATCAAGGTTCGTTATAATCCAGAAGCTTGAGGCCCCTAAATCAGGGCAATGGCTCAGAAAGCGGTATGCCGCGATGAACAGGGGAATCTCAATCAGTATGGACAGTGAACTGCGTAGCGCATACAGCGGGCTGTAGTTGTTCTGCCTGTAGTAGGTGGTGAGCATCATGAAACGTTCGTCGCCTTTGAAAGCTTTTTTTATCCGCTTTACCCTGTATTCGAGTGACTTTGCTGTTTTGCGTTCTTTCTCGCGGAGCTTGTCGGCCATGTTGTAGAGGGGGAGGGCGAGAAGGTTTATGGTCAGGCTCACACTGGCTACAGCTCCGATTACCCCAAAACCCGGCAAGTGGGAGATGATAAATCCGAATACAAATCCGACGAGGGCCTCAATCAGTCCGATGGTCATGCTGTAAATCGCATGGGCAGGATTGTCTTTGAGCCAAGTCCAGAAGGATTCGTGAGCGTAACGGAAACCGACTTCTATCATTCCGAGGGTTCGCAAGCAAGGATTGTCATTAATGCCTGTGATGCCACTGATATCCGTGTCTGGAAAATCAAACGTCAGGTATATCTCATTGTTGCCTATGTATTCCCCCGGTATGAGGATTTCCTTTTCTCCGTTCTCTGCCGCATATCGCTCAAGCTCATTTCCGTTGACAGATATTCCGACTCTCTGCCCCTCCGCGTATACCTCATAGCTCATTCTCAGCCGTAAATCCTTGCCTTTCCTGTAACCTTTGAGCTTGAAATACATCTCTGCCTTTGTTCCTTCTGTCCATGTAAGGTCTCCTTCGCTATGCGCGAATCCCTCCGTGCAGTAAGGGTTTGCAGTTTCTGCCGCTGAGAAGAACAGTTTCTTTCCTATTCTGTAACTGCCGTTGTTTTCACTGTTTCCGTGGTAGACAGTCCCCGTCTTAGTGTAGCTGGATTCATCCGACGCATGCCCCTTGCCTGACCATTCGATGATGTCCACTTTTGCTGTGTCCTGAACCCATTTATAGAAAAATCTTTCCTCTCCTGGATGCGAATATTTCCCTTCCATGTCGATTGTATCGCCGAGCACGGCATCTTTGTATATCAACGGCATATCCTTATATGTGCAGGGAGAGTCTGAGATGGAGAAAGTTTTGGAAACACCCCGCTCTTTGAGCATAAAAAGAGGGTTCTGTTCCAGCCCTCCGCATCCGTGGTCGGACATGACGAAAATCGTCATCTCATCGTATATACCCAGCTTCTTTGCCATGCTGATGAAGTCATGGACAATCTTGAGGCTGCCCCTGGCCTGCCGTTCCTCCGATCCTTCCGATTCGGGAATCCTTTCGCAATTCTCGCTCATCGTGTAGGAGCCATGCGCACCGAACAGGTGATAGAATCTGAATACATCTTTTTTCAACGGGGCACTCAATTTTTTTTTCATTTCGTTGTAAAACCTGATGTCTCCGATTGAGTATGCTGATTCATCGCGTTCATCCGTAACCCACCTGTCAAAGTCGGGGTACATCCAGAAAAGTCTTTTTGCGGGGACTGGCACAAAGCAAAAAGCCGTCAACTTGCAGAAGTGCAGGGCGAGGTGCATGGGGTGCGAGACCTTCTGCTTGCTGTTCTGTATCTTCAGGTTTGCAAAAGCTTTTGTCTCATCGGGGCTGACAAGCCAGGTGTCCGTCAGAATCCTGGCATCTATGTCTTTTTTTCTTAATGTTTGGACAAAGGGCGATTGCGCATAGCTCCTGCGCACATACTCCAAGTATGATACCGGCTCGGTGTTGGTTCTTCCCGTGAATATATATGGGATAGCGTACTTTGTCCGTGTAGCTCCGCCGGACATATTCTTGTAGAATGTAAAGTCCTCGAATTTCTCCGGTATCTGGTATTCATCGTTCTCAAGCAGCTTGGAGAACAGCTTTGCGTCAAAGCAGTCCAGCAGAAAAACGATTGTATTTTTCCCCGTTGATAAATCGAACTGTTTCTCCTTGGACAGAAAAACCTCTCTCTGAACGTCGCTTTCCTTGCGTGTGGTGAATAAGTAGGAGAGTATGAAGAATTGCAGTGCGAGCGTCACCACAAGCATGAAGCTCAGCGCAGAACGTGCTTTTTTCTCGTTTTTCCAGAGCGAGATGAATACCACCGCAAATATGGCGAGCCAGACAAGGCAGCTGATGATTCCTGAAAGCCAGTGCCGCCCCCAATTTATTTTCTCTCCGTCCAGCAGGCCGTAGCTGTTGCCAAGCAGGTATCCCTGCGCGAAAAGGGAGAATGTCAGGGCGTAGATTGCCGCCTGAAAATATTTTTTCGCTTTTTCCGGCAGCAAGCGCACCGCAAGAATCATCGCGGCAAGGAAAAACAATGATACTGCCAGAAGGCATGGTAAAATGTCGCTGAACAAAAAGGAGAATTCATCTGCGTTCTTGATGAAAATCGAGGCCGTGCCGAAGCAGAAGAATGTGAATACGAGCATGACTGCCGGAAAGGCTTCGGACAAGAATTTTTTTTGTATTTTCAGCATAGGACTACCTTGAGCCATTATATAACTTCATGTTACGTAAATCAAGCGGCGCATCGTTCCGCTAATCGCCATTGCATCGTTCCGATAATCTGCCTCATTGTGCTTGAAATCTACATCATCCTATGCTAAAATGATGTAGATTCACGATAAATGGAGGAGATTGCCCATAAAATGAGGCCGTTTGACTATTTCTCAGCCCCCGCTTCCCTGCTGACCCCGGCCGTAGTTCAGCTTCTGGCGCAAATCCACGAGCACAAGGGCAGGCAGCAGCTCTTTGTCGAGGCGAACAGGGACGAGCTTGCAAGCCTGCTTGATGCGGCGAAAATCCAGAGCACAGGGGCATCGAACCGCATAGAGGGCATCTTCACGACGGACAAGCGGCTTGAGGAACTGGTCAGGCAGAAAGCGGAGCCGCGCAGCCGTTCAGAGCAGGAGATTGCTGGCTACCGCGATGTCCTCCAGACTATCCACGAGAGCTATGATTATATCCCTCTTAAGCCGGAGGTCATCTTGCAGCTGCACCGCGACCTGTATGCGTTCATCGGAAGCGGGGAGGGCGGGCACTACAAAGCCGCCGATAACGTGATTGCGGAAGTTGTGGGTGGCGGCACTGAAATCGTGCGCTTCCGCCCGGCGAGTGCGTTTGAGACACCGGATGCCATGCGGGAAATCTGTGACCGTTTGAATGCTGCATGGGACGAGAACAGGATAGACCGGCTCATTCTGATTCCGATGTTCGTCCTGGATTTTTTGTGCATCCATCCCTTCCCGGACGGGAACGGTCGCATGAGCCGCCTGCTCTCGCTCCTGCTTTTTTACCGGGCGGGCTATATCGTTGGCAAGTACATCAGCTTCGAGATGCTCATAGAAAAATCGAAGGAAACATACTATGAGACGCTTCAGACAAGTTCCTTCCGCTGGCATGAGGGGCAGAACGATTATGCACCCTTCGTGGAGTATTACCTGGGGGTATTGGTCAAGGCTTATGGCGAATTTGAGAGCCGGATTGCCCTGCTGACGGACGGTAAGCTTTCCAAGCCTGACCGAATTAAAAAGATTATTGGCTCGCATCTGGGAAAAATCAGCAAAAAGGAGCTGATGGAGCTGTGCCCCGACATTGCGAAAATCACGGTGGAACGCACCCTGTCGGAGCTTGTCAAGTCTGGATTCATCAAGAAAGTAGGCGGCGGTCCTGCCACCGCCTACATAAAGATGTCCTGATCCTACTCCTCCAGCAGGACGCTTCCGAACACTCCGGGGGTCATGTAGCCGGTGCCGTTCTCGTCGTACCAGTTGAGCGTGCCTGTCCTGCTTCCCGATGCGTCAGCGTCGTTTATCTGGAGGTCCAGGCCGAGCAACATTCCTGCCCGGGGTCTGATGTCCGTCCATCTGAAGGAGGCCGCGACCTCGTAGCCGCCTGAGACAAGGCGGGCCTGGCTTGTCATGTTGCCTTGGACGCACTTGTCTCCGTTGAAGCTTGCGGCGTTCCTGCAGCTGATTCTGTACTGCTTGTCGTCTGCCTGGTAGCTTTCGGTCTTGGCGTTGTTCTCGTCGATGAAGACTTCGAGCGAGTCCTGCTGCCAGGCGTCCGCGCTCGCCGTGTTTATCACGCCGTCCTTGACTTTTGCGAGCACGTAGAGGGCCTTGTCGTCCCAGAGCATCCGCACCTCCGCGTCTGCCTTGGCCCCGTTCCGCACGGCGAGCGTGACGGGAACCGCCTTGTTCCATGTGCTGTCCGCAAAGTCAAGGGAGGGGCTGCCCCTCTTGACGGCGGCGAAGGGCTTGAGCAGCCCCTTCGCATAGAACCTGGACGACGATGCCTGCTTGTTCTGGAAGTCGTTGAAGGAGCTTATCTCGTTCCCGTGCTCGTAGCGGAAGTCGATTTTCACGCTTCCCGCGACTGAGAGACCTCCTATATTTATGGAAAGAAGTTTTGTGCCCGCATCCCCCGCCGGGATGGAGGCGGACTTTATTCCCTTGCCGTCGTCGGTGAACATGACGAGCTTGTCATTTGTGGCGGGGCTTCCCGACAGCGTGGCCTTGGCGAAGATGCTCCCGTCCTTCCACATGGGGCGGAATTCCGCCCTGACGCTGCCTGCCTGTATGACGCAGGGGCGGGCGTGGGAGAAGTCCCTGCCGTCGCCCTGGATCAGCGTGACGCTCTGTATGGCGGGCTCAAGCTTGTCCGCGTCCGCGAAGGCCCAGAACGCAGGCTTTGCCTTGTAGCCGCCGTCGAAGAGGAGGGGGCACTGCGTCTTTGTTCCGTCCGCACCGCCGCCGACGCTGGAGGAGGACTGGAGCCATGAGTAGGGGTCGGTGACTCCCCAGAAGACGAGTCCCGCCACGTTTATCCCCGGCTCCTTGTCCAGCGCGACGAGCTTGTCGTATATCGCCTTGTAGCGGTAGGCCTGCCTGTTGTATTCCTCGCCGGTGTTCTTGCCGTCGAATGAGGAGCTGGCCTTCAGGTCCATCTCCGTGATCATAACGCTGTCCACGACCTCAGAATAGGCGCGGACAGCGGCTTCCAGCTGCGAAATTGAGGGGGAGTCCATGTTGTAGTGGCCCTGCATGCCCATACCGCTTATGCGGGTTCCCTCCGCGCCCTTGACGGATTTGAGCAGCTCCACGATTCCCCTGACTTTCTGCGGCGTGCACTCGTTGTAGTCGTTGTAGTACAGCTCCAGCGAGGCGGGGGCGTACTTGTTGGCAAATCGGAACGCGTTGATGATGAACTCGTTGCTTCCGTAGACGTGCCACCAGCTGGATTTGCTGCCGTGGGTCGGGTCGGACAGCCTGTCGCCGCCTGATTCCGTGTCCGTGCGGTAACTGCCGGTCGCGTCGCTGATCGCCTCGTTCACCACGTCCCATCCGTAGAAGAGGGGGCCGTATTTCTTTCCGGTCGGGGTGGCCTTGTCGGTGTAATACGTGAGCATCGTCTTGATGTACCATTCCAGGCGCAGGTTCATCTCGTCCTTGCCGACGTAGGCCTTCGCCGTGTCGTAGTCCTTGTGGAAGAACCACTCCGGGGCCTGCGAGTGCCAGACCAGCACGTGGCCGCGCACCTTCAGCTGCTTGCCGGGGTTCGCCTTGTTCCATGCGCATATCTTGTCCAGGAGCGCGTCGGCGCGGCTGTGGTCCAGCACGGGGACGGTCATCTCCCTGCCGTCCAGCGTGTCGGTCGTGAGGCCAACCGGCGAGCGGTTGCCGTCATGGTAGCCGTTCATTGCATCCATCTTGAGCTCGTTGCCGAGCGTCACCGCGTTGAAGTGCTTGAAGAGCAAGTCCATGTAGAGCGGGTCGCCCGCCTCGCTCCCGGTCACGGCCCCGCCGACGTAGACCTTCCTGCCGAAGCCCTTGCGGGAGCTGACGGCATCCTTCAGGCTGACGATGTTCTTCTCTATCTGTTTTGCGGCCGCTTCCTCCGGGGCCACGCGGAATTCGTCCACGCAGTATGACAGGCCCTCGGACCCGGTCAGCTGGAACTGCACCTGGTCATGCGGATCGGACAGGACGAAGGATCCCGTCACCAGCTGCCACTTGTCGCTGAGCTCTACTTTCTTGTCGGGGCTGACTTTGGCGGAGTCCACCTTGGACCAGTTCTCCACCGCCCCGTTGACGGCGAGCGTCACCGTCCCCGTCGGAACCGCGCTCTCGGGCGCGACCTTTATATAGTAGGAATAGGAATAAGTCCTGCCGCCTTCTATGAGGGTGGCGAGCTCTTTCCATGCGAACTGACACTGGGCCTTGTTCCCGCCTTCGGACAGGGCCTTTGCGTAGTAGCTGCCGCAGGCGGGGCCGGGCTGGCCTCCGTCCTCGTAGGCGGTGCGGAGCAGGTTCTTGTGCGACCAGCTCGCGTCGCTCCACCAGTAGAGGCCGCCGTCCCCGTCCGCCCCCTCGAAGCCGCAGTTGTAGTTGTCCAGTATGTTCTGCTTGATTTCACGCCGGGCGGTCTTGCCTTTGTCCGTCCCGGAAGCGTTCCCGCTGCTCGCGCAGGAGACAAACAGCGCGGCTGCAAGCGAGGCCGCGCATCCAAAGAATAAAGCTGTCTTCGTAACTCTCATCATAGGCTCAGTATATACCTCTTTAAGGGAAATTTGAGGCGGGGAAATTCCCTAGGACGGCTTTTTTCGCCCCGCTCGTTGCACTTCCTTCTATATTATACTATGATGTGCTCATGGACTGCATTGAATTTGAGGACCTTTCCTTTACATATCCGCCCGTCGAGGGCGACGTGGACAGCGAGGGCAAGCAGATTGTCCCTGCCCCTGTGTTCGACCATTTTACGGGGGCAATCCCCTCGGGGACTGACAATGGGGCGGGTGCCCTGACCAGCCTTATCGGGCCGAACGGCTCTGGAAAATCCACCTTCATGCTTCTCGCGTCTGGCAGGCTTGTGCCCCAGACCGGCCGATGCCTCCTCTTCGGACAGGATGTCGCCCGCTTGGGCGAAGAGCGGAAGAACCTCCTTGCCTCGGTCATCTACCAGAACATGGAATTCGAGAGCGACGAGTCGGTGGACAAGCTTCTTGCCTATGTCTATTCGGCTGGCAACCTCAAGGGGAAGGCCGCCGGTGTCCGCGACTCTTCCCGCGACCTGCTTGCCGAGCTTGTGGATGTCTTTGAGCTGGAGAAGGTCCTGCCCCACGGACTGAGGAAACTGAGCAAGGGTGAGATCCAGCGCGTCCTGCTCGCCTTTTCCCTTCTCTACGGCAGCGCGTCGGTCTTCATGGACGAGCCGCTCTTCGCGATGGAGGAGGCTCAGAAGGACAGAGCCCTCGCATACCTCCGCGAGTACGCGGCGAGTACCGGGACTGCTTTGTTCGTGTCCATGCACGAGCTGGACCTGAGCCGGAGGCATGCGGACAAGGTCCTGCTCTTCCACCCCGACAGGACGATCGACTACGGGACTGCGGACGAGGTGATGACCGACGAGGGGCTTGAGAAAGCCTACGGTGTGCCGGTCTCCATGCTCAAGAAGCAGGAGGACATGACGCGGGAAGAGCTGAAGACCGCCGCCGACGCGATACTGAAGGTACAGGCAAATGCGTAAGCCTTTGCCCGGGAAGGGGAGGGCGGCCCT
>JAFSSU010000227.1 GCA_017450845.1 Treponema sp. | reverse complement strand
GGGTTCAGGCTGAATGTGTCAAGGCGGAGGCTTGTCGCTCCGAGCCCGGCGGCCTCCTGCTCTATGTGGGAAAGCGTCTGCCTTGCGATTCCCTGATGCTGGAAATCGGGGTGGACGCAGAGGCGGTGAATCACGCGGAACCCGTCCCTGCACTGCCAGGCGGCGTTCTCGTAGCCCTCGTAGCATTCCGTGTTCAGCACGTAGATGACCGCGATCCGCTTTCCGCCCCGGCCCCCTCCGTCGCCCGCAGAGGCCGTCTCCCCGACAAAAAGAGAGGCCGCCTGTATGTCGCGCAGCAAATCCCCGCGGGCGGGGTAGACTTCATCCCATTGGGGGATACCCTGCCTGTCCATCACCGCGATGGAGGCCTTGACGAGGGCAAAGATTTCGTCCAGGTCGCTTTCGGACGCGGGCCGGTAGCTCATGCTGCCGTTCCTGTTCCCTTCCATATATTCACTCCTCACGCTTTCTGGGCGTCGGCCACGAAGTCCTCGGCCTTTAAATCGCAGTAATACCTGCCGATGAATTTTTCGATTCTGTGCAAATCCATGTCTTACCCAAGCTCCTTGGTGAACGAGCCTATCTCGATGAGGTTGCCGTCCGGGTCCGCCACGTAGCAGGTACGCTGGCCCCAGGGTTCCGTCGTCGGCGGGAGGACGGGCTTTGCCCCCTTGTCGAGCGCGTTCTGGTATTCCCTGTCCACGTCGGCATAGCAGGGGACGTCAAGGGCCAGCTCCATCGTGCCGTTGAAGCCTTCCGGGTACTGGTAGCTCTGGGAGGTCATCTTCTCAAAGTCCGGGCGGGGAAAGAGGATTATCCTCATGCCGCCCAGGAACATCTCCACGTTCGGCTGTATGCCGTCCCAGTCGCAGCTAAAGCCGAATGCCTTTGTGTAGAATTCGACCGTCGCCCTGTTGTCGCGGGTAAAAAGCCCGACCGTGTTGAATTTGAAGCGTTCTTTCATATCAGTAGCCCTTCAGGTTGTCCAGTGCAAGCGCATTGTTCCCGATAATCGCGCCGACTTTCTCGCAGCGGTCCATGTCGTCACAGTCACTGCAAATCTTGAAGCCTTTGTCCCGGGTGCACTGGCGTATCGGGCAGAGGGACTGGCAGTAAGGCGTTTTTACCCCTTCTATCCGGCAGCCAACGCAGTGTATCATGTCGCTCGTAATGTCCACGCCGTTCAGCTCGGACCATTCTTTGGAGACCTTGACGCGAAGCTCGTCGTCATTGTTTACCGTCGCAATGCGGGCGTCGCACTGAGCGCAGTCAAGGCCGCAGTATGCGATGAACTGCTTCTGGTACAGCTCTTTCGTAAGGCAGCTCACGTGCGCCGTCCGCTTTTCGTGCATGAGCGGCACGTCAACGTCTTTGTCCGTCCGCTGGTAGGCAAAGCCGCATTTTTCCTGCACGCGGGCGGACTTCGCGTTGCCGTCATAGCAGCCGCACCAGACTTTCTTCATGCCGCAGTCCTCAAAGGCATGGCGCAGCAGTTCCCTCGCCGCCTCCAGCATGAGGCCCCGCCCCCAGAAGGGCTTTCCCAGCCAGTAGCCCAGCTCGCACTCGTCGTCGCGCTCTGTAAGGTCGGTATGGCCCTTCAGCTTGAGCTCTATCGCGCCGATCGCCTTGCCGTCTTCTTTCAGGCATACGGCGTATGACTCCGGGCCGTTGAGCACGTTCCTGATGACATCCAGGCTTTCCTGAACGCTCTTGTGGGGCGGCCAGCCGGCTATCGGGCCGACTGCGGGATCCTGCGCATATTCGTAGAGGCTTTCCGCGTCGCCCTCTTCCCAAGGGCGCAAAAGCAGGCGTTCCGTCTCAAATCGATTTTTCATTGTGCACCTCCCGCTTCTGTTTTGAATGCCGTCCCCGCCCTGTTCCTCTTCAAAAGGCACAGCAGCGCAATTATCACG
>JAFSSU010000226.1 GCA_017450845.1 Treponema sp. | reverse complement strand
TGAACATGTTGTAGACTTTGGCATTCGTGTCCAGCCCCCGCATGTACGACCCTGCCTCCAGCCTGACCATGCCGTCAGGGCTTGAGCTTGCCGCCGCTGCCCCGTCACGGGCGAACCGGCTGCCGAGCCCGAAGAAATCCCAGGTCAGATGTGCCGGAATCAGGCAGAGGGCCGCTATCATGGGGATGAACAGGACGCGGGCAAGGCCGCCGAGGAGCATGCCTCCCCTCCTGAGCAGGGAGAAGAACGACACCCCCGACTTAAGCATGAGCCAGAGGGACACCAACACCGCCACAATCGGGAAGAAGCAGAACTTCCAGTTATAGCCCCAGAGAATCCAGAAGATAAAAATCTGGGCTATGGCGGCCCCGATTACGCCGTGCAGCAGGAAACGCAGGAAGAGCCCCGCCGGATTGGAAGCGACCACCGTCCGGTCCGCCTCGGGAATGGCAATACGGCCGGCAGCCGCAGGGTTGTCAAGCGTCAGCTCGATGACGGATTTGCCCTGCGCAGCCTTTACCATCTCGTTCACGGCGAGGGCGTATTCCCGAATCTTTATGGGAAAGCGTTCTTTGTGCAGGTACCTGCCGGTGCGCTTCCAGTAATGCAGCCGCGTGGGCTTCATGCCGTCTGCATACAGCTGCATGTCCCAGAAGGAGCTGTCCAAGTCTTTTCCATCGCCGACAAAATATTTGTTCGTAATGGCAATCTTCTGTATCTTGCTGAACGGAATGGCGGTGCAGCCTCTCTCCGTCATGGACCCGTGCAGGAAGCCGCCGATATTGTACAGGGCATATTCTGTCAGGACAAAGCCCGAGATGCTCCCGCTGAATTCATCGACAAAGTATACTCCCAGAACGTCGCTCTCGCTGAGACCGGTCCCGGACAGATACGCCATGACATCCGGCATCTTCTGGGTCGGAATCTCATTGGGCGTGAGGAAGCGGCCCGGCTCCATGCTGATTGCACGGAAAAGCTTCAGGATGCTGTCTCGGTTCTGGTAAGACATAGTTCCCTCCTTGCCGCAATCACATCAGCTGGGTGCCGCAGCCCATGCAGAAGCGTGTGCCCTGTGCCAGCTGGGTGCCGCAGTAGGGGCACTGCATCATGCCGTAGCCGAAGCCCGCCATGTTCTGCTGGAACTGCTGGGGCTGTCCGAACTGTTGCTGCTGCATGTTCTGGTAGGGCTGTCCGCCCTGCCCCATCATCATGCCCTGCTGCATACCGCCCCGGACGGACTGGGGCAGCGGCTTTATCTTCTTCTTGCGTATGACGAAGAGGCCAATCACGATAAGGATGCAGCCGATGGCGAAGTAGACCTTCGGCGTATTCTCGCCGGCGAGGGTATAGTCCGAGGGGTCGTCCGGCATGTAGCGCAGGACGAAGGTGGTCCCCTTCTTGGCCCGCTCCTTGGCGGCGAATTTTTCGTCCGTGCTTGCCTGCGGGAGCTTCCCCTTTTAAAAATGCAGGGTATGCGACGTGCTGCTCTCCTTCTTGCCGGAATACTCCTTGCCGTCCACCGTATAGGTGAAAGTCTGGACGGCAGAAGTCTCGGACTTGTATTCCGGGTCTCCCTCATCGTCATAGCTCGAGTCAAGGCGCGTACTGATTTTGACATCGGTAATCGTGGCGATGGCAGGCACGCCTTTCTCGAAATAGGCCCGCTCCCGCGCCGCAAGGAAGAAGAACAGACAGCCGACAAGGATGCAGCCCAGCTTCGCGCCGAACCGGGGATTGCGCTTGACAGCAATGAAGAGGATGAGGAGCAGGACGATTACGCCGACAATCAGCCCCGTCTTGAACTGGCCGTCGTCCTTCAGCTTCTTGTTGAACTTTTCCACGTACTCCGTGGAGCGGCTGACCGTGCCACCACTGTCCCCGCCGGAAGAGCCCGCCGCACCAGCAAGCTCATCCTCGTCCTGGGCGGATGCCTTTGAACCGGGTACCACGATGCACGTCACATAGACACCGCCGTTCGCATCGCTATGGGAGAAAGAGACCGTGCAGCCCGTTATCCCCGCGGGAACCTTGTAGGTAAGCGACGCGTTTTTTTTGCCCCGCCCGCCCGCAGATTTCATGCTCTTGCCGTCGGACAAGCCCCTGTTGTCAACCAGCTGGATATAAGGATATTCCGTGGGACTGCTGCATGAGAATTTGAGGCTTGCTCCCTCGGCTACCTCATACTGATACATTCTCATTCCGTCGGACTCGCTCTTGTTACTGACAGTGCCGCCCGAGAAGGAGTATTTTATGGATTCCCCCCCTCCAAGATTGAGCGTTCCTTCTACGGTTTCCGCATGCACCTTGAATACTCCCGCAGTGAGCATCATCAAAAGGCTTGCAACGGCGAGCCGCTTGTTTCCGTTTGCCATATACATATCCTCCGTAAAAAATCTATTATGCAGATGACTGCCATCAGGCAGGCATCTTACCACTTGCCGGACTTCAGCCCTTTCTCCAGGTTGCCGTCCGACGAGACATAGGAATTCTGCATCCTATAGGTATGTCCCTCATAACCGCCCTTCGGGGCAAGGACTGCCTCAGCTTCACCCACGTCCAGCCGGTTCGGTGTCTGACCAATCATGTCATCGATGATGGCACCGTCGTTGTAGACATCCTGCGGGATGGAATCGGGAGCACCATGCTGCATTGCCCCCGTGTTCTTCCACTTGGTCTGCTCCAGGACCTTGCTGCTGGCCCGCATGCCCTCGCGCTGGAGCCCGGTTCCCTTGACGAGGTTCTGGAACTGCCTGGAGCACTTGGACAAGTCGCCCGGAATCCCCGTCTCCGCATACCGCCGGTAGTATGCCTCCATCTCTTTCAGCAGGGATTTTTTCTCTGCCTCGGACATCTTCCCGAGACCGCCCATAAGCTTCCCCTGCTCATAGAGGTTACGCATCTTGTAGCCCAGTGTGTCGGCAACCTTGCCCCGATTGCCCGAGCTTATGGCGTTCTCCATCGCCTGGGACTTGTCAATTACCTTCTCAACCTCATGGAGGAATTCCCTGTCGCTCGCGTCCTGGCACACGTGCTGCATGTGCATCTCGCTCATTAAGGAAGCCTCCTCCGGGCTTGCGTACTGAATGCCGTTCCTCCGGCAGAATACCTGATGATACACGTCATGCACCTCATTCTGCTTGATCGGTACCCACTCGCCGTTGACGAATTCCTCCACCGTGACATCCAGATCGTGCCTGAGCGCCTTGCCGGTACGCAGGGCCTCCTTGCTTTTGGACGACACGCTTCTGAACCGCAGGTTGCTGGGGTTCTTCCGCAAAGTCCGTGCGAGCGTGGCGAGGGTCTCCTCCTGCACGGGGTTGTATATGAGGCGGTCCTGAGCGAGGTTGAAAATCCTGCGCAGTTCCCTGCCTTCCGCACCTTCCATTTTTGCCAGCTGCTCCACGGCATGGGGATCTTTCATCATGGCAAGAATCTGTTCCTTGAGACCTTTTCCTTCTCCATTGCCCAGCTGCTTGGCAAGCCGCTGGAAGTCCTTGACGCTCTTGAATCCGTTCAGGCTGCCTATCTGGTCGGCCATGCTCATAAGCTCCTGGTCAAGGGTCTTTTTCATGGCGCGGATTGCGGCGGCGGTCAGCTGGGAATTCCTGATGCCGTTCGCCACGGCCTGGTTCGTCTGGTTCGCCGCGCTGTTCCATCTCTTGAAGAAGTTTCTGGGATCAAGCAGCTTGACCTTCTCGACCGTATTCTGCAGGCTCTTGCTTATGCCTTCGGTCATCCCCCTGACCTCGGTCTTGACGGCCCGTGTCATGTAGCGGCCCGCGGCACGCGTCGTCTTGCCCAGACCCGATATCGCCTTGCCCAGGACAACCTTGTTTCCTCCGAGCGCAGCTTTGCCGACATTGTACGAGGCTTTGCCGACATGCAGCAGGGCCTTGCTGCCCTTGACGAACACGAGCTTCGCCGCCCCCGGCGCGCAGGCGAACGCGGCGGCAAACAGGACGGGAACGGAACCTGCCGTCATCTGTCCCATCACCGTGCGTTCCTCCGGCAGCCGCACCTTGTTGTACTCGTGCACGGCGGACGCGACATCCATAGGCAGGAACACGAACTCGCTTGCGCCCGCCGACAGAACGCCTATGGTTATCCGTGCGAGAATTCCGGGAATCGTGCTGCTCCGCTCCCTGAAGGTGTCCAGTATCGCATCGAAATAGGTGAAGTTCGTCGCGTATTCGTTCGCAATCCTTTGCGCCCGCTCAAGGTAGCCCTGTTTCTCGTCAATCCGTGCCCTGAACGTCTCCCATATAATCGATGTTTGGTCCTCGGCGTAACCGTATTCGGGGTCATAGCTCTGCCAGTGCAGGGTCGCCGTGTTGTAAGCCCAGAAAATCGCCTCGTCCAGCCAGGCGTTGTTCTCCCGCATGTAGTTGATGATGACCTCCATGCGCCGCTCAATTTCCGCGTCCTTCGCCTTGGCGGCAGTGATTTCCTCGAACGTCCGCCGCCGCTGGCTTCTCAGGAGAACCTGCTTGACGCATTTGAACGTCTGCTTGTCCTCCCCCTCTCCTGTATCAGCTTCCGCAATCATGTACGCGACGAGCCGTGCGGGGGAGCGGAGGAATTCATGTCCGCAGAAGAATTCGCAGGTTGACATGCCGCCCGTCCTGTCGCTCACGCGCATGACGATGCCCAGCTTCTCGGCTGTCTGTGCCGTGTCAGGCTCTCCTTCAAGCTGAGAGGTCTCAAACATGCACTCGCCGTCCTGTATGTCCGCATCCTGCGGCCGCACGGACGTAAAGCTGACCCTGGGCGATGCGGATGTCTGCACTATCGCACCCGTCTCCCTGTCAATCGTCAGGATCCATGCCTGTGCCTCGGTCTTTGCCGACTGGAGGGACTCCAAATCGTAGAAGCCCATCTCGTTCTTCACCGCCCCGGGCTTAGGCTCGCCGTAGCAGTTCACCGCGTCCAGAGAAATATACAATCCCTCGGTAACGCGGTTCACCTTTATGGAGCCGTATGCATTCAGCTTGCCGTCGGTCGCGCTCACATACAGCGTCTCGGTGGAGTAGGTCCCGGGAATCCCCGCCTTGCTGTTCACGTCCTTTATGATCGCGGCGTACAGGCCCTTCGCCGCCGTTTCTGGCGTAGTGGCGACGTTCACTTCGTAGCTGGACAGTTTACCCCCCGACATGTATGCGGTTATCTCCGTCGTCTCAAGGTTCATTCCCTCGACCTTGAATTCCAGCATTTCCTCCGGCTCATAAAGGGCCGGCAGGGTGAGGCTTTCCTGGGAGAACTTGATGGTCGGCTCGCTGATATTGAATACGGTTTCCCGTGTGATGTCGCCGCCTTCGCCCGAATACTGGAAGCTGAGGATGCCCTCAGCCTTGTAGTCCTGCTCCGGGACGGACACGACGGCGACTTTGTACCTGCCGTCACGGCTCATGCCACCGTCCTTGACGATAAGGCTTCCATCGGGGGAGAAGCACCGCATCTGTGCGGTCAGGTCAGGACGCTCTGTCTCGTTCCCTTCTCCGTCCACCATCGAGAGGCGGGCATACACTTCCCGTGCCGCACCGCCAAGGGCAAGCGTGTCGCCGAAGTCCTTATTGAGCCGCATCCTGAGGAAGCGCCGCTTCTTGCGCTCATCATCGTCGAGCGGCCCCGTTTCTCCGGCGGCTCCTCCGGCAGCAAAGCTGCCAACAGCCCCGCCCGCGACTGCGGCAACCCCTGCTGCCAGCCCTTCCACGATGAACGCGGGGAAGTCAACACCCTCGTCCTCTCCGGCCTCCTCGGAGGCATACCGCTTGTCCACGAGGTTGGCCTTTAAGCCTTCTGTCCAGGAGTCCACGACGACTATCTCGGCGGGAGAAAGTCCTGCTCCTCCGACAAACTTGTTGTACAGCCCCTCCGCTTTCTGCATGGTCTTCTTGCTGCCAAGGACAAGGAATGTCAGCACCGTATGGGTTTTCCACGGGGTCTCAGACGGGATGACCCAGTCCGTCAAATCGATGTTGACTATATAAAAGCGTCCGAGGACATTGGACGAGTCGGGCGTGGATGCAGCTTTTCTGAAAGCCTCCTGTTCCTCCTGCCCCCGCCGTATGCTCTCCTGATAGGAGGGCAGCTGTGACAGCTGGAACGACGCTCCGCAGGTATCGCAGTGCAGGTTTCCCACCTCCATGACCGAAAGCCTGACCCCGCAGCTGGGACAGTTGTCCGTGCTCTGATACGAAGCCAGCTGTTTCAGGCTGAAATGCTTCTCGCAGCTGTCGCAAAGCTGTCTGTCTATCTCGCCGGAAGAGAGCCTGGCCCCGCAGTTCGGACACGTGTCCTCGCGGATGCTGCCGGACGACCTGCCGACTGAATCCAGCGCATTCTGGTTTGCTCCCAGGAGGTCTATCATCTGGATATATGCGGGAAGCCCCCAGACGCTCGTCTTCTGTATGCGGCCGGCATCGCTCCCGAATGCCTCACCGAACGACTGCTCCTGATCGAATGTCCTTACGACGCATGCCCATGCGATGCCTTCGTCAGACAGGGATGCATCGGGCAGGGCCGGGAGGGGCAGGTAGGTCATCAGGGTACCCAAGGGCAGCTGCCCGGAGATTTCCGCGTGTGCGTCATCTCCGAAGTAAATCTCCGCGCTGCTGTCCGAGCGGGACAGGGACTCAATGAAAATTCTCCGTTCGCTCTTGTACTCCCCGTTGCTGAAGTTGTAGCCTCCCGTAGCATACAGGGTATCGAAGTACTCCGAAATCTCACTGACAGGGACGTTCAGGGATGCCCTCAGCTCTTCGTACAGCGTTTCGGATATGGAGGACATGCCGTTCCCGACCACGTTGGACTTGCCCTTGTTCAGGAATATGTGCGTCTTTGCGTCCAGCAGTTCGGGGAGCATCTTCTGCAGTCCGGGGTTCGCCTTCTTTACTGCGTCAAGCGGATTTGTCCTCGGGTCCACGGAAAGCTGCTCGTAGTCCTGCTCGCCCTGTGACATGACGGTCAGGTTTTCGCCCCAGGTATTCGCGTTGACCAGCATCTCTATCCAGTAGGTATGGCTGACGGAACCCAACGGCATCAGGAATGCCACGAGGAAGACAAGAAGAATGACACATCTCTTGAACATAAAAACTCCTCCTCACGGGGACGGAAAGTCCCCGCGAAAGCACGTATCAGGATATTGTACAAGCGTGCGGATTTCCCTATTCCGCCGCGTCCGCTATCTGGAACACGATTTCCCGCGTGAAGCTGCCGCCCGCGCCCCTGTAGCAGAACAGGACGGAGGCCTCCACCGCGGTAAGCTCCGGCCCTGCCGCAAGCTGCGCCGCCTTGTAGGTCCTGCCGTCCAACGGGACGGTTCCCCGGTCCTGCACGCGAAGCCCGCCGCTCCCCGGCGACACGGCAATCCGGGCGGACAGGTCGGGGCGGTCGGTCTCCCGCCCGTCACCACTGACTTCCGCAATCCGGGCGTACACCATGACGGGGGCAGCCCCCCGCAGGAT
>JAFSSU010000225.1 GCA_017450845.1 Treponema sp. | reverse complement strand
GACGGCGTTATGGAGACGTGCCGCGGCGTGGAGTCGCTGCCGTGCAGGGCGTATTCCATCAGGTCCATCGCGGCGATGGCGACGCTCTTTATCTTCATGTCCACGCAGGTCAGGTTGTAGCTCTTGGCGAGCAGGGTGTTGTCGTGGCTCATCAGGGACACGTCGTCCGGGATGCGGAGGCCCATGTCGTTGAGGGCCGCGATGACCCCGAGCGCCATGATGTCGTTCGCCGTGAATATCGCGGTCGGGCGGTTCCCGTCCTTCAGGTACTTCAGCACGGCCTCGTGGGTCGTCTCCACTCCTGCGCCGAAGTCAGCGTTTCCTACGACGATGTCGTCCTGCTTGAAAATCGTTGCCCCAGCCTTTGTAAGTTCCTCTTTCCAGATGTTCCGCTTGAGCGTGAAGGAATAGCCTTCCGCGCCGTTCACGTAGGCGATGTGCCTGTGTCCCAGGCCCAGCATGTATGCCATCGCGTCCCGCATTCCCTTCTCCTGGTTCACCGTGATTGAGTTGAACTCAAGGTCGGCGGGGAAAGAGTGGACTATGACGAGGGGAATCCGCTGGCTGAGGCGGTTGTACAGGTCCAGGATGCCGCCGCCTTCCGCCGGGTCATGGATGATTGCGCCGGTGATTCCGCGGGTGACGACGTCCATAACCGTCCGGTACTCCTCCTCGGCATTCGTGCAGCAGAGCGTATAGCATACGCCCCCATGTTTGGAGAAGCTGTCGGAGACCACCTCCGTGAACTCGCTGGAGTAGAGGTTGCTCAGGCTGTGGGTGATGATGGCAATCGACGGAACCTTCGCATCCTGGTTGATTATCCTGCGCGTGAACGATTCGGGCACGTAGTTGAGCTTGAGGACAATCTGTTCCAGTTTCTTGCGGGTCTCTTCTTTCACCGGCCCGTTGTTCATGAATCGGGACACGGTCGCGACGGAAACGCCGGCTTCCTTGGCTATCTCGGAAATCGTCATGCTTCTATAGTAACATCGGAAGGGCATTTTGTAAAGAAGAATGAAAGCTTTGTTGAAAAATTTTACAAGATTTATGAAAATATTTGTTGACAGCTGAAAAAATCCGTGCAATAATCAGAATCATGAAGGTGAATACGTTAAAGAGGAACCTTGTTTCCTTCAGCTTCGTCTTGCCCTGCCTTGTCGGTTTCGCGTTCTTCTACCTGCTGCCGACCGTCCGGGGCTTCATTTTCAGCTTCACGGACTGGGACTTGTTCTCCCCGGCTAAGTTCGTCGGACTGAAAAATTATGCAAAACTTTTCAGTGACAAGGACTTCTGGACGGCGATGAAAGTGACGGTGACATACGTCCTCCTGAACATCCCGCTCCAGACGGTGCTCGCCATGATCATCGCCCTCATCATGAACAAGGCTTCCAAGGCGACCGGCTTCATCCGCGGCGTGTTCCTGACCCCCTGGATTATGTCCAACGTCGTAGTCGGCCTCCTTTGGTTCTGGATGCTCGACCCGCCCGTCGGGATAATTGACGCGGCGCTGGTGGGCTTGGGACTGCAGAAAATAAACTTCCTCACCGACGTGCGCACGGCCCTTGCTTCCATCGCCGGCATAAACATCTGGCGGCACATGGGCTACACCGCCCTGCTCGTCTTCGCGGGCCTGCAGAGCGTCCCCAAGGAGATAGAGGAGGCGGCCATCATTGACGGCTGCGGCTCCGTCAGGAAGTTCTTCTTCGTAGTCCTTCCTTATATACGCCCGGTCATGCTCTTCGTCATCGTGACGACCGTCATCGGATCCTTCCAGATTTACGACACGATCGCCGTCACGACGAAAGGCGGCCCGGTCACCGCGACATACGCGATCTACCTCTTCATATACAAGAACGGCTTCGAGTCCTACAAGATGGGCTACGCGTCCGCCGCCTCGATCGTGCTCTTCGTGATTCTTGCCTTCGTCAGCTTCGTGCAGATGAAGTTCATGCGGGCGAACGAGTCCGACAACTAGGAAAAGGAGTTTGCTGCTATGAATGACAATGCTGTAAAGAACGTCACGGCCGCCGGCAGGAAGAAGGACATCACCTTCGTCCGCGTCCTTGTGTGGCTCGTCATCGCCCTGCTGCTCTTCGTGACCCTCTTCCCATTCTACTGGGTCATCAGGACATCCTTCACGCCCGCCTCGCTCATATACAGCGACGCGGCAAGGCTCATACCCTCCCGCCTTACCGGCATGAACTACGTCCGCGTCCTGGGATTCGTCAGCGCGGAGGAGTCGCTCGCGCTGGGCGGCTCCGGGCAGAGCGTCAACTTCCTGGTTAACTTGCGGAACTCGCTGGTCATCGCGGTCGTCACCACCGTCTGCCAGGTCTTTTTCTGCTCCATGGCGGGCTACGGATTCTCCCGCGTCCGCTTCCCCGGCAGGGACAAGCTGTTCGCCCTCATCCTCGCTACGATGATGGTGCCCGGTGTCGTCATGATGATTCCCAACTTCGTCTTCATCAGGAAGCTCAACCTGCTGAATACCTATGCGGGTATCGTCCTGCCCGCGCTCTTTATGACCCCCTATTCGGTCTTCTTCATGAGGCAGTTCTTCATGGGCATAAACAAGGAGATAGAGGAGGCCGCCTACATAGACGGGGCGGGCCAGTACCGCACATTCTTCATGATAATCATGCCGCTCATGCAGACGGCCGTGACGACCCTCGCCGTGACGATAGCGATAAACACCTGGAACGATTACATGTGGCCGCTGATCGTCGGAAGGAAGGAGGAGCTGCGCACCCTCACCGTCGCGCTCGGCGTGTTCCGTTCCCAGACCCCCCAGGGGCAGCCTGACTGGAGCGGCATGATGGCGGGAACGGTCCTGGCGATCATCCCCGCGTTCATCATCTACGCCTTCCTGGGGAAGAAGATCGTCAACTCTATTCAGTTCAGCGGATTCCGTTGATAGGGTTTGCCCCCTGCTGATGATGCCGGGGGTATATCTCGGATGATTTGCATATAATATCGTTCATGCTTTGATAGGAGTGAAACATGAAAAAGTCATTTGCTTTTGCGGGTGCCGCGCTTGCGGCCATGGTCGCCATCACGGGAATTTCCTGCTCCAAGAGCGGGGGAGGGGATGCCAAGGCCTCCGGTTCGTCCGGCGGCGGAAAGACCGTTACGATCAAGTACGAGCTTTGGGATTCCAACCAGCTCCCCGCCTATCAGGCGGCCGCCGACGAGTTCACCAGGCGGAACCCCAACATCAAGATTGAGATTTCCCAGCTCGGCTGGGACGACTACTGGACGGGGCTCCAGACCGAGATGATCGGAGGCTCCGCGTCCGACGTCTTCACCGACCACCTGGCCAAGTATCTGGACTTCGCCAACAAGAACCAGCTCGTTGACCTGACCCCCTACATCAAGAAGGACAACGTGGACCTGTCCATCTACATGAACGACCTTGAGAAGCTCTGGCAGACCAAGGACGGTAAGACCTACGGCCTTCCCAAGGACTGGGACACCATCTGCATCGTCTACAACAAGAACATAACCGACAAGGCCGGGATCAGCCACGACGAGCTGAACAACCTGGACTGGAACTACACGGACGGCGGCTCATTCGAGAAGATGATCCGCAGGCTCTCCGTGGACTCCGCCGGGCGCAACGGCCTTGACCCCAAGTTCGACAAGAACAACGTCGTCCAGTACGGCCTTGTCCTGGCCCACAGCGACGACCGCGGCCAGGCCCAGTACTCCGGCCTCGCCTGCTCCACCGGATGGATGTATACCGACGGATTGTATGACTGGAACTACCACTACGACGACCCGCGCTTCATCAGCACGATCAAGTGGATGAAGAAGATGCAGGACGACGGATACCTTACCCCCTACACGGAGACCTCAAACGGAACCGCCGCGGTGTTCAACTCGGAGAAGTCCGCCCTCGTGCTCGACGGCTCATGGATGATCGGCTCCTACAAGACCAACGGTGTCTTTGACGTCGGCTTTGCCCGCCTGCCGGAAGGCTCCGCCGGGCGCAAGAGCATGATAAACGGACTGGGGGATTCCATCTGGACGGGCAGCAAGCACAAGGACGAGGCCTGGGAATGGGTCAAGTTCCTCGCTTCCCGCGACGCTCAGGAAATCATCGGTTCTTACGGGGTCGTCTTCCCCGCCATCCAGTCCGGCGTCGACAAGGCCCTCGCGACCTACAAGACCAAGGGCTACGATGTCTCCGCCTTCACCGACGAGGCCGTCGCCCCCGACGGGACCTTCCTGTACCCGATCGTGGACCACTCCGTCGAGATCGGCCAGATCATGACGAGGGTCTTTGACCAGATCTTCCTTGGCGAGAAGGCCGTCGAGCCTGCCCTCAAGGATGCCAACGCCGAGGTCAAGGCCCTGTTCAACTGAGCCCGCCGCTGAAAATCTGACAAAAGCCTCCTTTACGGGGGCTGCCCGGAAAAACGCTCCGGCGGCCCCCGTTCTTCAGGCCATCTCTGAAAGCCACCCATACGCAAAAAAGGAATGCATCATGCCAGTTCGTTTTGATTCCAGGAAAAATGTGTTTTTGCTTGAGACCCCTTCGTCCACATACGTCATACGTCTCTTCGGGAAGCGCGTCCTCCACGGGGGATGGTTCCACCGGCTGCCCGGCTGGAGCGATGCCTGCGTCACGCCGTCATCCGAGAGACCGAGTTTTTCGCCCGTGCCGGAGGACTTTGAGGGAAAGGCATATTTTTCTCCGGACGTGTGCCAGCAGGAATTCCCGGTTACGGGGAGGGGTGACTTCCGTGCGCCCGCGGTGGAGGCCGTCGATTCCACGGGGGCCAACGGTACGGAATTCCTGTACGTTTCCCATGACATATCAAGGGGCAAGAAAAAGATTCCCGGCCTGCCCGCGACCTACGCGGACGAGGACGATGCGGCCACGCTGGAGATAGAGCTCGCCGACCCGTCGGGCCCGCTCAGGCTGACGCTGAGCTATACCGTCTGGGAGCATTACGACGCAATCTGCCGCCATGCCCGCATCCGCAACGCGTCGGACAAGGAGAGCGTGTCCCTCCGCGCGGTGATGAGCGCGAGCATGGACTTCCCGCACTACCGCTTCAGGATGCTGCAGCTGTCCGGGGCGCACACCCGCGAGAGGCGGATGATAAGCCGCGCCCTCTGCCCCGGCATGCAGTCGGTGGAAAGCCGGAGGGGCATGAGCAGCCACCAGCAGAACCCCTTCATGGCCCTGATGGGGGAGGGGGCGACTGAGAGCTCGGGCGAGGTGTTCGGCTTCAGCCTTGTCTACTCCGGTAACTTCATCGCGCGGGCCGAGGTGGACCAGTTCGGGATCTGCCGGGCGCAGATAGGGATCAATCCATACAACTTCGGCTGGAAGCTCGAGCCCGGCGGGGAGTTCTGCACGCCCGAGGCCGTGCTCGTCAGGAGCGAGGAGGGGCTCGGGGGTATGAGCCGGACCTACCACGAGCTGTACCAGAGGCATCTCTGCCGGGGCGAGTGGAGGGACAAGCTGAGGCCGATCGTCATAAACAACTGGGAGGCGACATACTTTGACTTCAACGCGGAAAAGCTCTTCGCCCTCGCCGACACGGCGGCCTCCTGCGGCATGGAGCTCTTCGTTCTGGATGACGGCTGGTTCGGCAAGCGGAACGACGACCATAGCTAGCTCGGCGACTGGTTTGTCAACAAGGAGAAGCTTCCGGACGGGCTCAGGCATATCGCCGACGGCATACACTCGCGGGGCATGAAGTTCGGCCTCTGGTTCGAGCCAGAGATGATTTCGCCTGACAGCGATCTGTACCGCGCGCACCCCGACTGGTGCCTGCACGTGGGTGACAGGAAGCCCGCGCTGGGCCGCCACCAGCTGGTGCTTGACATGAGCCGGAAGGATGTCAGGGACTACCTTGAGAAGACGATTTCTTCCATAATATTGGAAAGCGGGCTTGACTACATCAAGTGGGACTTCAACCGCTGCCCCTCCGACGTCGCGTCCGCCTCCCTTCCCGCCGACAAGCAGCTGGAGGTCTCGCACCGATTCTACCTGGGCCTGTACGAGCTTCTGGAGAGGCTCGTCACCAAGTTCCCCCATGTCCTCTTTGAGTCCTGCTCCGGAGGCGGCGGCAGGTTCGACCCGGGGATGCTGCACTACATGCCGCAGACCTGGACGAGCGACAACACCGACGCGCTCTCCCGCATCGCCATACAGCTGGGGACGAGCGTCGTATACCCCCCGTCCGCCATGTCATGCCACGTGTCCGCCTCGCCCAACCACCAGATAGGGCGGATGACGACCCTCTCCATGCGCGGGGATGTCGCCATGGCCGGGACCTTCGGCTACGAGCTGGACCTGAACAAGCTTTCCTCCAGCGAGATTGAGGAGATAAAGTCTCAGGTGGATTTGTACAAGAGCATCCGCGATGTCGTCCAGTTCGGGAGCTTCTACCGGCTTGAGACCCCGCTTTCCGCCGGAAGCACGGAATCCTCGTCCTACGGCGCGTGGCAGTATGTCTCCCGGGACAAAAAACGTTCCGTCATCACCGTCGCATGGTCTTATGCGGAAGCTAACGCCGAGTACGTCCTCATCAAGCCCCGGGGGCTGGAAGAGGGCGCGGCGTATGCGATACATTGTCCCCCGGGGAGAATTCCTCCTCTTCCCGAAGGGACCGAGGTCTCGGTCGGCGAGCTGATGTACTGCGGCCTCCGCCTGACGAACCAGCCTGGCTACGGGGGAAGCCTGATGCTCCTCCTGGAAAAAGCCTAGGCACAAGGCTGCTTGCCCCTGTCCGGCCGTTACCGGGCGGGGGCTTTTTTGCCGTTGTTTACGCAAGCTTTCTGCTTGTTCCGGCTGTCCTCAACCGCCCGCCCGTCACCGGCTCTTTTTGACAGGTGCACTTTTTGTCCTTAGGTTATGGACAACGTTGTCCCCAGACTATTGGTACATGTTATCCCCAGGCTGCAGACAAGTGTTGTCCCTAGGCTATACACAACACCGTCCATAGTCTATAGGCACATATCGTCCCTGGCAGGTCGGGGAAAATCCGGCTTGTCTGGCGAATTTACGGCATTTCAGCCTGTCCGCCGCCCGGGGCAGACGGTCTGGCACAATCCTCCCGGATGTGCTATACTGGGGGTTATGAGGATTTACCTTGACAACTGTTGTTACAACAGGCCGTATGATGATCAGAGTTATCTGAATGTATCTCTCGAAACGCAGGCAAAAATCCGTGAGCCGTTTGATTATACAAAATGGCGGACATACGGTGCAAGACGATGACGATGGACGGGCGCAAGGCCCTCGTGGCGCGGCTGGCAGGGCAGTTCAAGGAGAACGAGGCCTACTGCCTGAGCAAGGACTTCGTGGAGTCGGAGGCGCGGAGCAAGTTCATTGACCCCCTGCTTGAGGCCCTGGGCTGGGACGTGAAGAACGAGAAGGGGGCGAGGCACGACAAGCGGGAGGTCATCACCGAGGACCGCGTCGTCATAGACGGGCAGACCAAGCACCCGGACTACACGCTCTGTTACGGCGGCGAGCGCAAGATGTACGTGGAGGCCAAGCAGCCGAGCGTGAACCTCAAGGACGACCCGGAGCCCGCGCTGCAGCTCGCCGCTTTCTCCGGCAGCGATGCGGACCGCAGCTTGCTTGAGCAGCGCGTTTCCCTCATCGACTCGCAGATTAACGCCCTTGTCTACAAGCTCTACGGCCTGACCGCAGAGGAGATTGCGGTTGTCGAAGGAAAGTGATGCAAAATCCGCAAAGATGTGGTATAATGAAGGTAAGGAGGAATGATTATGGGCGAAGCGCTATTGCAAATGTATGAAACGCTTGATGAACAATCGCAGAAAGAGGTGTATAATTTTGTAGCGTATCTTGTGTACAAGCAGGGCAAGCAAAAAACAGCGTCACAGGAGCATATCGATAAGTTCTTCGGGATTATTGATGATGAAACTGCGAAAACAATGCTTGAGGCATCTCAAGAATGTAGGAGGATCGAACCCGATGAATGGTAATATTCTCGACACGAACGTGATTATCCGATTGCTGAACGGAGATGAGAACGTTCGTTCGGCGATTTATAAGATGACAGACATTTGTATTCCTGTTGTTGTAGTCGGAGAATTGCTGTTCGGTGCAGAAAAATCGCAGAAACGCGAGCAGAACCGCAGGAACTACCTTGCGTTTTGTGCGCCGTATCCTGTTTTGGACGTAACGCAGAAAGTTGCGGACGAGTACGGAAAACTCAAGAAAGCTTTGCAAGCGCACGGCAACATCATGCCTGAAAATGATATGTGGATCGCGGCGACAGCGCTGGCGAACGGTATGACGGTTGTTACGCAGGACAAGCATTTTGAGCATATCGACGGATTGCTGATAATCAAGGTGTAATAGGCCTTCTATGCCTTGAGGCTACGCCAGTGGCAAAAAAAGTGAAAAAGAATCAAGTCTGGCGATTTTATGACATTCTGGGTCTTCTGACCCGTGCTATATTACGCTCGGACACGGGCAACAAAAACAAAATCCAAACCGCCCGTCGTCTGAGGAGTATTATATGACAAACATTGACACGAAGCGCGAGACGAATTTCGCAGTAACGCTTACCCCCAGCAACTTCGGCGAGAACACCTACGTGGCGCGTGTTCCCAGGAAGACCGTGACGACCGACCAGATTCTTGACCTGGTCGTGGCGCACAACAAGGGAATCGACCGCTACCAGGTGGCGCATTCGATGGAGCTTCTGAAGAAGGAAATCCTTGAGCAGGCTGAGCTCGGCTTTTCCGTGGACATCATGGAAATCTGCAAGCTCTACCTTGCGCCGCTCCACGGAGTCCGCTCGCTCACGCCTGAGGCGGAGACCGTGACCGGGTTCGAGGCCCGTTTCGCCGTGAACGAGCGGCTCAGGAAACGGCTCGGGGCTATGACGGCTGCCGTGACCGCCGTCGTGGATCCCGCGCCGCAGATAAGCCTGATCGAGAATCCCGTCGCCAAGGATAATGAGCCGAAGGATGTCCTAAAGGCGACTTTCAGCGCGAGGATTACGGGCAGGAAGCTCAAGGTCGGCGGAGAGGGAGGGGGTATATTCTTTGTCCCTGCCGTCATGTCTGAGAATCCCGGTTCCGGCGAGATTATTCCTTCTCAGAAGGAAGAGGACTGGATAAAGGTTCCCTCCGACTTCGTGACGCACAACGCGGACAGGAGGCTGGAGTTCCACCTGCCCCGTGACCTGGAGACAGGAATGCCCTATTTCATCGCGGTCCGGGCGGCCGAGAGGCACGGGGTGGCGCGCAAGAATCCCCTCACGGGAATAAGCCGTGTCCCGGTGATGGTCGGCGCATAAGGACAGCATGAAAAGCGGGCGGGGTGCTGCTTGTACGGGCTTACTCCGCCCGTCATGTCTGTAGTCTTGAAGCTGTGCTGGCGGTGGCTTCAAGGCATTGTCCTTTCTTCCATTATAGTGTATCATGGGGAAACTTTGACCGGGGGTCCCCTTATGGAACGTTCTAAAATCGTCGTGTTGGATTTCGGCAGCCAGTATGCCCACCTCATCGCCAAGCGCCTTCGCATGATGGG
>JAFSSU010000224.1 GCA_017450845.1 Treponema sp. | reverse complement strand
CCGTAATAGGGGTATGCCCTGACAAATCCTGTGCTGACGAGGTTGTCAAGTATCCTGGTCAGGCCGCCGTTGGCGGGAAGCCCGGTCTTCTCCGTTATCTCCTTGCGCGGCAGGCCGATCCGCTTGGAGCTGAGGGCCTCCACGACCTTCACGTACAGGTCCCCGTTGCTGAACAGGCTGGCGTACAGGCGGGGGAATTCGTCCCAGAGCAGGCCGCGCTTCTTGAAGAAGATGTTGTCTATGTTCTGCGTGTAGGAAAGCTTTTTGTCCAGCTGGCTCAGGTAGAAGGGAATGCCGCCCATCGTCATGTAGCATTCGGCTATGTCGTAGCGTTCCCAGCTAATCTGCCGGGACAAAAGGTATTCCTCGGTCTCCCTGAGCGTGAACGGCTCCAGGTACAGCCTGCATGTCTGCCTGTTGAAGAGGCCTCCCTTGTTGTTGTCGATGTTGTCCATCATCCACGATGTCGCCGAGCCGCATACCAGAAGGACAAGGTTGGCCTGCGCCGCGCCCCAGCCGTTCCAGAACCATTCGAAGGCGGGCAGGAATCCGGACCTGGGGGTGTCCATCCAGGGCATCTCGTCAAAGAACACCACGTGCTTCCCGTCCCGGGACAGGCCCGACAGGTAGTTCCTGAGCTGGATGAAGGCATCCAGCCAGTCCTTGGGGAACTCATGCTCCTCCTTTGACTGCATGGAAAGCTCGTCCATGAACGCCTTGATCTGGATTTCCCGGGGCTGCCTGTACAGGCCCGTCATCTTGAAGTCGAACCGTCCGCCGAAGAACTGGTCTATGAGGAAAGTCTTGCCAACCCGCCTCCGCCCGTAGACGACGATCAGCTGCGCGGAAGAGGATTCCATGCATTCGCGGAGCCTGTCACGTTCCTTCTGCCTTCCGATAAATTCACCCGCCATATCCCCGATTATAGCCCCTTTCAGCGGGGAAATCAATCATAAGCTGTCTTTTTCTGTCTTTTTTACCGAGAAAAAGACAGCTTACAGGTGATAACTTGTCTTTTTCTGTCTTTTTTACCGAGAAAAAGACAGCTTATAGGTGATAACCTGTCTTTTTCTCTACACTGAGGACAGAATTGTGTATCAGAGGGGAGCGTATGGAGCGGGGAGGGCTCCCAGAGCGGGCATTTGCTTGCGCTCGTTGAACTGTATGCCAATCCGCATTAGCTCTGTTAAGTTGCAACTTACTGCCGTATCTTTATCTTTATCTGGGTGACTGCCCCGGACAGGGCCTGAAAAATCTCCTGCGAGACGATGCTGTCCACCTTGTCCAGGAAGGCGGAGCCGCCGCTGTTTTCTTCGGACGACCAGAAGAGCGAGGAGGGCGAGACCGAGAGGGACTGGGAGAGCTTCTCCAGAAGCTCGGCGGAGACAAAGCTTGACCCGTTCTCTATCGCGCTGAGGTGCTTGGTCGTTATGCCCAGCATCTCGGCGAGGCGCTCCTGCGACATCTTCCTCTCCTTCCTGTACAGGTGCACGTTCTTACCGAACACAAGCTTTATATCCATGACTATAAGTATAAGGTGTAGTTTTTATCAAAAAAACAACCCCAAGCGTGACTAAAATGACACAAAATACACCTCAAACGTTAAATTTTGCTTGACAATACCAACTGATAATGTTATAAATTACTACAAAACATAACCTTTAAGGTGAATATACGTTATTATGTCCCTGACCAGCCTCCGATTCCTGTACTTCCTTGCCGCCGTCATAGCGGCATGTTTCATCCTGCCCCGCAAGCTGCGGAACCCAATCCTGCTCGCGGCGAGCCTGTACTTTTACTGGGCCTGGAAGCCCTGGGCTCTGGCGGTGCTGGCCTTCTCGGTGACAAGCTCCTACTTCCTCGCCCTGCTCATCGAAAAAGCACGGGAGAACCCTCCGAAGGGGGCAGCCCCCCGGCGGGGCAAGGCCCTGTTCGTCTTTTCGGTCGTCCTGCAGGCCGCCCTGCTCTGCCTGTTCAAGTACCTGACCCCGCTTGAGATGAGGAAGCTTTCGCTCGTCATGCCACTGGGCCTTTCCTTCTACAGCTTCCAGATCATCGCCGCCCTGTCCGACGTGCAGGCGGGCAAGGCAAAAGCCGAGCGGAACTTCATTGACTGGGCCCT
>JAFSSU010000223.1 GCA_017450845.1 Treponema sp. | reverse complement strand
GTCATAGGAAGCGCGGATAAGGCGGAGCGGGTCGCCCGTCAGCATCGCAAGGGCCTGCTCCTTGTCCCTTGTACAGAGGTTTATGTACTGGCCTCCGTTCAGGCGGGCGGTCTTATCCAGCCAGCCGTGGTTCGCGCTCGCACATGAATTCAGCGTATATACCCGGGGCTGCACGGGCCGCCTGGCCGCCATCTTCTCGGAAGCGAGCGAGTCGTCCCAGTTGCCAAGGCCGTCGGTCATGACGATGACCTCGTCGGCGGGGAAGAGCGAGGCGAAGTCGTAGCCCAGGTTCGTCGCCCCGTCAAAACCGAGGGGCTTGACGAAAGCCTGGATGTCCGCGATGATTTTGTCCGCGCTGCCGCTAAACTGCCTCGCCTCGTGCAGCTCGTTGCAGAAGGGAACGAGCGTGACCGCGGGGCTGTCCAGCTTGGAAAGATACGCGGCAAGCAGCTCAAACTCCCGGACAGTGTCGCGCCTTTTCATGCTGTCCGAGATGTCATAGTAGATGACAAGGTTTTTGGGCAGGCTCTTGGCGACGGTCTCCGTCTGGAAAGGCTGCCAGTAATAGAAGAAAGTGTCTTTGCCTATGTCCTGCGTAAAGACCTTGCCCTTGCCGCTGTCCAGCTGCGCCGGAATGGCAAAGGTAATCGGCCTGGTCAGCGTGAAGTCCTTCCGAGAGATGCTCGCGCTGTAGCCCGACCTCATCTGGTCAAACTGCACCTGCCCCAGGCCAAAGTCGTCGCCGGAAGGAGCGGAAGGTGAAGCGGGGTCCAGGACCGTTATCTTGAAGTCAAAGGAATCCAGCTTGCCCTGCGGCAGGGCTGAGAATGAGTATACCCTCCCGGTGGAAGAGTCCCGCAGCTCGCTCTGGTAGCTCAGCTGGACGCGGCGGCTGCCGTTGGCGGGAAGGGGATACACCCGCGTCTTGAAGTTGTTGCCCGCCGTCATTTCAACAAGCCCGGGGTCAATGCCCTGGCGGACGACGGCCTCAAAGACCTGCCGGCCCTTGTCCTTTTCCACGACGACGCCCTGCCGCATCCTGCCGTTTATGTCGAGCGCATAGCCGGTGACGGCCTCGCCCTCACCCAGCGGGAACTCGAACTCCCCCTCAAGGACGCGGCCCGTCTCGTTGACGAAGGTCATGTCGAGCGTCGTCGTCGCGATGTTGCCCATCACTTCCACCTCTGCGGCAAGGCTGGTCATGCGGACGGGGCTTGCCGAGGATGAACCTGCGACCTTCATGGAGATGGCAGGGGATGACTGTACCGCGGACTGGGCGGCAAGAGGCCCTGCGACGAGCATGGGCGGGACAAGAAGCGAAAAAAGACTGGCAAATCTGTTCATAGCGTACCTCAGCTATAGAACAAGGAAGGGACAGATATGATTACATAAGAAGACTCTTATTTTTGGCGGACATTCATTTCAGCATTCCTTCTATATATTCGTCCGATTTTGCGGACAATTGCATCCAGCCCGGCTTGAAGCCGGAACGCAGGGCGTTGCGCACGGACTTTATGTTTGACCAGGCGGCGCAGTAAAAAGGAATCTTGCCGTGCCCAAAGATTTCGCGGGCAAGGCGGTTCGTTATGACGGAGGCAATTCCCTTGCGGCGGTATTCAGGAAGGACATCCACGCCAATCTGCCAGAAGTCCTCCGCGTCGGCGGAACTGCCCGCAAGGGCGACAAGCCTGCCGCCGTCATACGCGCCGACCCCCAGCACGTCAAGCTCGCGCCGCTTCTCGCACAGGGCGTTACCCCACTGCTCAACATACAGGCCGTCAAAATCAGAATTGGAGAGCAGCCTGAGCTCAAACGGAAAAGCGTCCTCCAAACGCTTTGCGGACTCAAAGACCTTCTCCACATCGGGAAGGAAATACTCTGCCATGAAGCAGACGCGGGAACCGGCCCTTGCAAGCAGGTCATTCAGCCTGTATACAAAGGGTGTCTCAAACCACTTGTAGGCCGGCTGGGAATCTATCAGTTCCCGCAGCTGTGGCAGGAGATCCTTGCGGGCGGAAATCACGGCGTTGCTCCCGTATGATGTCAGGTCGCACATGAGCGGCAGCTCCAAATAGCGGTGGGCCTTGGGATTGCGGACCGACTCGCAGAAGACGTTTTCAATCCGTAAGAAGTCCTCCGCCTTACAGTTTGAATCGTGCGCCGACTGCTCCATCGCAAGGCGGAGTATCGTGGAATTGTCAAAACAAGTCATGTTCCTTTCGATTATACCGGATGGTCCCCGTTTTCTCAAGATGTGGTGTTGTATGTGGAGCCACAGGTTCCTGCTCCCGCTCGATTGACTATCTTCTCCAAAAGTGTAAATATGATGTACATGACAGCCACGATTGAGCTACAGCCGGTAACAAGCGAAGATATACAAACCCTGTGGAAAATGCAGCTTGAAGCCTTCTCTGAGCTCCTTCAGAAATACCAGGATTATGAAACAAGTCCCAGCGCCGAAAGCATAGACAAAGTGATGGCACGCTACCAGCAGCCGTGGACGCATTACTATTTTATCATGGCAGGCGGACAAAAAGTCGGTGCCATCCGTGTCATTGTTAAAGACGGTGAAAGCAAAAAGCGTATTTCCCCGATTTGGATTATGAAAGAGTTTCGTGGCAGGGGATATGCTCAGGCGGCAATTCATGCCGTTGAAAAAATCTTTGGCTCTGACAACTGGAGCCTGGACACAATCCTGCAGGAAAAAGGAAACTGCCGGCTGTATGAAAAGCTCGGTTACCATCGGACTGGCAGCATCAAGAATATAAACGAGCGGATGGACATTGTGTTCTATGAAAAGAATTCAACGGAATCGGGACGGTGATGGAAAACGTATGGAATTGACGGACACATTCGTTTCGCGCGGAAAAGAAATTCTCGGCGACAGGCTTGAGGGAATCTACCTGCACGGCTCCTCTGTGATGGGATGCTTCAATCCCAGGAAGAGCGACATAGACCTGCTCGTCGTGGTGAAGGAAGCCGTCCCCGATGCCGTCAAGGCCGCATTCATGAACATGGTCGTGGACCTGAACGGCAAGGCTCCCGCAAAGGGAATCGAGATGGACATGGTTCGGAAGGACGTGTGCAATCCCTTCGTATACCCCACCCCCTTCGAGCTTCACTTTTCCGTCAAGC
>JAFSSU010000222.1 GCA_017450845.1 Treponema sp. | reverse complement strand
GCATACGTATTCTTGGAACTAATGCGGACTGGCACACATTTCAATGAACGCAAGCAAATGCCCGCTCTGGGGTCCCCTCTCTGCTCCATACGTTCCCTTCAATGTGGAAGGAAATGAACGCAAGTAAACGCGGGCTAGACGGAGCCGCCTTGACGCTACGCTGGCGGTTGGTCCCCCGCTCCATACGTTCCCGGCGAGGGGGCAAGGACGGTCTGGGCTCCCTGCCCCCATCGGGCTAGTCGGTGCCGGCGGTGTAGGTCTTGTCGGTCACGGTGACGTTAAACCAGTAATGGCTACGCTTACCGCTGTCAGTACAAGCGCCTCCGGAGCTGTTGACACATCCAGAGTCAAAACTTCTCGAGGTCGGGGACTTCAGATTTTCCAATGTCCGTGTCGTTGCCGCGAACCCTCTGTTTATCAGACCCATGTAGGGACTTGTTCCGCAATCACACGCTAGACTGGTATAGAAGTAGAACTCGCTGTTCGGATCAGTGAGGGTCACCGTGTTTTTGCTGGTGTCCATATTGGGATAACTCGTTTTGGGGGTCTCCGCATTCGTACAGGTGAACATCGTTTGCCGCCCGCTGTAGCTGCCAGAATTATATGCCTCAATATACAGGTCCAAGCACAAGAAAATCCTGTTGTCATCATCCCGTTCGTGGAACATCGTCACGCTCGGTACGCTCACCTCTACCGCCTTCTTCTTGACGAGGATTTTCTTCTCTATCCTGATGTCACTGCTTAAGCTGAGTTTGGAGAGCGTCACGGTGATTGTGTGAGGTCCTTCCGAAAGGGACTGGTCAGTGATATTCCCGGTGGCAGCATCCCCGGTAAGCGGGTTTCCGTCCAACTCAACCGTCATTGTTGCACTACCGTCGTCATAGGGATTCGTCACGGAGAACTTGGCTACCTCGTCGTTCAGCCAGCTGTAGCGGACTATCCGGTAGCCGTCTTCCGCCGCCTCGTCAGTGAGTATGGCATCCGTGTAGGTTACGGTTGGATTGCTCAAATCCGTGAGCGAGACGTTGAAGGCGGTTTCGCCTCCCTCCTCAACAACACTCGCCTTGCTGCCGGAGCTGTAAGGATTGCCGTCCGGCGTGAACGCCGTGAGGCTGACTGTTATGGAGGTCCCGATTTTCTGGCGGGGAACATTGGTGAAGCGCACGTTGCCGTCAGACCCGGCGAAGGCAGTTCCCTTGAAGTACGCGTCTCCCGCAATCTCAAGCTCCACCCAGCCGCCGTCGGGCAGGTTCATGGAGGACGCGGGCAGGACAACCTCGAAGGTTCCCCGTTCCTCAACGACGGGGTCCGTGTTGCCGCCGGACAGGATTGCCACCGCCTCCTCGGCGTGGCCGCCGTCCATCATCTGCTTTATCTGCCAGGAGGACATCTCGCCGCCGCTGGAGCCGGTAATGCCTCCTGCGGTGGAACTACCCGAGCCGGAGCCTGCTCCCGCGCTGCCACCGGTCGCGGTGCTGGAACCGTAGGTGTCGCCGTCGCTGTCAGCGGCTCCCCCGGTTCCGTTACAGGAGCCTATTAATAGAAGAAAAATAAAGAGCAGGAGGTTAGTTAGCTTGCCCCCCCCCCCCCCGTAAGCTTTTGCTAACTACTGGAATTCCATTAATACTCCTACTTTTCATATGCGGGCACACTCCCTTATACTAAGTCTTCTTCCATTATAAACCCCTTTTCCGTTCCTGTCACCTACATCAAAGGGTAGTTTTTATGAAATTTTCAATTATGTTTTAAGAAAATTGTGTCAAAATGCCCCAGATTGCTGTCACGTCCTGTCTCCAGCCTATAGACACATCTTATCAATAGCCTATTTACAGTGACTATCAATAGCCTATAGATACATCCTTCGTACTGACAGTTTGAGCCCCTTCGTACTGACAGTTTTCGGGTTCGTCAGTTGGACGGCCGCTTGCAGTAGCGGTAGGTGAACCATGCCCCCGCATACCGGCCGACGAAGCGGCTTGCGGCCGCCTTGAACTTCCATTTGAATGCCATTATCGCGTAGAGCTTTCCCTTCCGGGACTTCTTCAGGCAGTGGGCGACCGTCTTCTCTGCGGAAAGCCCGTGACGCACCTCCTTCCTGGCCCCCTTGGAGGCGACGTTCGCGAATTCCGTGGAGACGGGCCCGGGGCAGAGGGCGGTCACCTTGATTCCCCGGTCCCTGAGCTCCGCGCGGAGGGCGACCGTCAGGCTCAGGACGTATGCCTTGCATGCCCCGTAGACGGCGAAGTTCCCGAGCGGCAGGAAGGAGGCGAGGCTCGCGACGTTGATTATCCGGGCCCCCCGCTCCATGTAGGGGAGGGCATAGCCCGTGATTCCCGTCAGGCTGGTACAGTCCAGGTCCACCATGTCCATCTCGCGCTCCGGGTCGGTGTTGGCGAACTCCCCGTAGCTGCCGAATCCCGCGTTGTTGACCAGGACGCTTATGCGGAACTCCCCCCGGGCCTTCTCCTCGTCCAGCTTCTCCTTGAGCCGCAGTGCCCCGGCCTTGCCCGCTATGTCAAGGGCCAGGGGGACAATCCGGGGCAGCTCCCTGCCGGCGGCTCCGTGCTCAATCTCCTCCCTCAGCTTTTCCAGCCGGTCGCCCCTGCGGGCGACGATCCATATCTCGTCGGAGCTCTCCCTGCCTTCGGCGGCGAGCTGGCGGGCAAAACACTCCCCCATGCCGCTTGAAGCCCCGGTCACGATGCAAATCTTCTTCTTATCTATATTGTCCATACTGTCCATACGGGCATTATAGCCCCAGTTTTTGCCCTTGTAAATATTTGTCCGCAAGTTGCCGATATTCACTGTATGGAAAAAATCGACTTTGTCCCGCTCGTTCTTGCCGTCATCAAGGACTGGAGGGTCATATTCATAACCGTTCTTATGATACTGTTCGTGGCAATAGGCAACTACGTGCAGAACTACGTCAAGAAGGTCAAGCCGATCAAGAAGAAGAGGGTCGCGCCTCCTCCGCCTCCGCCCAAGAAGGAGGAAGGAGAGGAAGAAGAGGGCGGCGGGGACGAGGAATAAAAGTCTTTTTGCTATGACCTTAACTTGCCCACCGTAAAATCCGATAAAAAGGATTGATAAGGTGGGTACTATGTTTAAAAAAACGAATAACAGAATGACGGCCGCCGTAAGCTACGTGCTTTTCGCCCTTGCACTGGTTCTTACGGTTATCCTGATAGCGGGCCTGCTTCCGTCTGCCGCTGGGAGCGGCGGTCTTGTCGCGGGCCTTGGCAGCGCACTTTACTCAGTATACGGATTCTCATCCTTCCTTATTCCCTTGTTCCTCATCGTGTCGGGACTTTTCTGCATGGACGACCGCTGGTCACCCCAGGGGCTGATTTGCCTCGCGATGAGCTTCATCCCCTTCTTTACGATTGCCTTCGCCGAGCATACTGCCCGGAAGATTGCCGTGGAGGACATCGGCCCTGTCGCCGTTACCAAAATCATCATACTCATGGCCATTGCGGTCCTCGTTGCCGTCATGGAATACCTGGCCGCCCTCGTGCTGTCCACCCCGTCGCTCCGCAAGGAGATCAAGCCCAAGCTGAGGGAGTACAGGGACAAGACCCTGAGCACTGCGGGCAGCTTCATCAGGAAGAACAAGGAATCCTTCGCGCTCAGGCTCAAGAAGGACGTGATGGAGGAGCAGGACGTTGACATGGAAGAGGCCGGATCCCCGGTGCCCGCCGGAAAGGCTGAGCCTGCCCCTGTCTCTGCCGCGCAGGCCGCCGATGACGACAGGCTCTTCGATGCCGCATACGAGTCCTATGACGAGCCGGACATCCCGACGAACGACGGCCTGCTCGATGAGGATGCCGCGATAGAGCAGGCCGTCGCGCGGAGCATAGATGCCGCCGTGAACGGCATGTTCGACGAGGACGGCAACCTGCTGGATGAAGTTCCCCAGCCGGAGCCCGTGGCGACTCCTGCCCCGATGGCGGAAGAGCGCGCGGGGACTTACTCCGCTTCTTACGATGATTATATCGATGCTTACGAGGACGGCCCGCTTGAGGGTATTGCGGTGGAGTATTCCATAACCCATTCCGACCTCGTGGGGCTGGCAAACTCCATTATGGTATGCGAGGAAGCCCCGGTCATGGACGATCTGCCCGTGGAGGCTCGGGAAATCCCTCCCGTCAGGATGGAAATCCCGCCTGTCAGGGCGGAGAGCCAGCCCCTGGCCTCCATGCCGTCCCTTTCGCCCGTCTTCGAGAAGATGGACTATGATGCCCAGATGGAGGCCGGTGACGGGATGCCCCCCCGGTATATGGACGGTCAGCTTCAGGAAGCAGGGACCGGAGATGTGGATGACGCGCTTCCGTACGAGCCTGCCGATGAGCCGGATGAAGAGCAGATGCAGGCCGACGAGCAGCTCCTTGACATAGACGAGGAAGTCAGCATGGAGGAAGATGATGAGATGGCGGAGGATGATCTTCCGTCGGAGGAGTCCGGTGACTTCGACATAGTGGAGGAGGAATCCCTCGTCAACGAGGAAGATGAGGAGGAGGCCGGGGAGGATGAGCTTTTGCCCCAGCACGTGGATGCCCTGCTTGACCCGGTCGAGGAGTCAGGCGACGCGCGGCAGGAGGCAGGCGGTGGGCTTGCGCCTGAGCCAGTGATACCGAAGGCGGTCATACCCGCTGCCCCGGCGGTCCCGGCGAAGCCCCGCGCCCCCTATGACGTCTCCACTGACCTCCTCAATGAGTACGACGACAATCCCTACTGGATAATCGATGACGAGACCAAGCAGGCGGCCACCAACCTGATGGCGACGCTCAGCGAGTTCAGCATAAAGGCTGACGTGACGGGAATCCGCAAGGGACCTGTCGTCACGATGTTCGAGCTGCTCCCTGCGCCAGGGGTCAAGCTGTCCAAAATCGCGAGCCTGCAGGACAACATAGCCCTCCGCCTTGCCGCGAGCTCTGTCCGCATCGTCGCCCCTATTCCTGGCAAGAAGGCCGTGGGAATTGAGATACCGAACAAGAGGAGGGCGACCGTCTCCTTCCGCGAATGCATCGAGCAGGATTTGCCCGAATGGAAGAAGTTCGGCGTTCCCGTCGTGCTCGGCAAGAACATACAGGGCGAGAAGGTCGTCATAGACCTGGTCAAGACCCCCCACCTGCTCATAGCCGGTTCTACCGGAAGCGGAAAGTCGGTCTGCGTCAACTCGATGATCCTGTCCATCCTCTACAAGAGGAGCCCGGACCAGGTAAAGATGATTCTCATCGATCCCAAAATCGTCGAGCTCAAGCTGTACAACGACATACCCCACCTGCTTACCCCGGTCATCACGGAGCCCAAGCGGGCGATGCAGGCCCTCCAGTACTGCCTCTGCGAGATGGAGCGGCGTTACTCCCTGCTGGACGGCGTTGGGGCGCGGGACATCTCAAGCTACAACAAGAAGATTTCTGACCGGCACATAGCCGCCGAGAAGCTTCCGTACATGATAGTCGTCATCGACGAGTTCGCCGACCTGATGGCGACGACCGGCAAACAGCTGGAAAGCGTGCTGGCCCGCCTCGCCGCGATGAGCCGCGCGGTCGGAATCCACCTGGTGCTCGCGACCCAGCGTCCTTCCATAGACGTGATTACCGGACTGATAAAGGCGAACATACCGAGCCGCATTGCCTTCATGGTTGCGAGCAAGACGGACAGCCGGGTTATCATTGACCAGATGGGGGCGGAGAAGCTCCTCGGGATGGGGGACATGCTCTATGCCAGCTCCACAGACCCCTTCCCGGTACGCATACAGGGTGCGTTCGTGTCCGACCAGGAGGTTGAGAACGTCGTCGCCGCCGTCAAGGAATGGGGTGAGCCTGAGTACATTGACGACGAGATCTTTGTCCCGGATGACGATGATGACGATTCCGAGCAGATGGCGTTCAGCGACGGCAACGACCCGCTGTACGACAGGGCCCTGGACATCGTGGTTCAGGCAGGCAAGGCGAGCGCGTCCTACATCCAGAGGCGGCTCAAGATAGGCTACAACCGTGCGGCCCGCCTGGTGGAGGAGATGGAGGAGCGTGGCATAGTCGGCCCGGCGCAGGGCAGCAAGCCCCGCGAGCTGATTCAGATTCCGTAGAGAAGCAGAAAAAGGAGAGAAGAGATGAAATACCGGTACCTAGGATTGTCCTTGTTTGTGTTCGCATTCTGCATCGCCCTGTGCGTCGCGAACGGGACAAAGGACACCGCCAGGACAGAGAATCCCGTCACGATGGACGAGAAGGGAGAGAACACCGCCGTCGCGAGCGAGGAGTCCGAGAGAAAAGTGGAGGAGGGGGAATTCTCCTATTTTCACGATATACCCGTCGGCGGTCCCGTGGAATTCCACGAGGTCTGGGGCTACGTCATGCAGAACAGGGAGAACGAGTTCAAGAACGACATGAAGGTTACCGACCTTGTCTACTTCAGCGCGGACGTGAACGTTTACGGAGAGTTCGACAGCATCCCAAAGGCCTCCAAGTTCGACTCCTTCAAGGGGCGCAAGCACCTGAGCGTCACCTGCCAGAGCAGGTCCCTCGCGCATTTCGTGCTTGATCCCCAGTATGGCATAACAAAGAAGGTTATCGCGACGCTGACGGAGGCCGCCAAAGGCTACGACGGAATAAACATAGACTTTGAGCTTATCCCCGCCCGCGACGTGCAGAACTTCCGCAACTTCATCCGCGACATGCGGACGAGCCTGGGGCAGGAGAAGTGGCTTACGGTCGCCGTGCCGGCCCGCCTCAAGACAATCTCCGACGATGCGTTCAACTACGTGAAGCTTGAGCCCTACGTGGACAGGATTTTCATCATGGCCTACGACGAGCACTGGAGCACGAGCAAGCCCGGCGCCATAGCGAGCACGGACTGGTGCCGGAGAATTGCCGACTACGCCATGTCGGTCCTCCCCAAAAAGAAGGTCATCATGGGGCTTCCCTTCTACGGCAGGACCTGGCAGGAGGAGTCCTACGGTCAGGCCTGGTACTTCTCCGGGATAAACCGCATAATGGGAGAGAACGACGTGCGCGAGGTGGAGCGTGACAACGGGGTCCCGTACTTCAGCTTTGACAAGACGATAAAGGTTACCGGCTACTTTGAGGATGCCTATTCCACCGTCGAGAAGTGCAAGCAGTATCAGGCGGCTGGCTGTAGCAGGATAGGCTTCTGGCGTATCGGTCAGGAAGACCCCAGCTTCTGGGACTGGCTCGTCATAAAATAACACGGAAAAGATAGGAAGGTTTACAGAGTATGCTTAGGACGGTTTTTGCGATTCTCGCCTCGTTGACTTCGGTTTATGCGATCGTATGTGTAGTGCGCATCATTTTGACATGGATTCCCAGGGCGACCTTCCATCCGGCGACGAAGTTCCTTTCGTCGGTATGCGACCCCTATCTTGATTTGTTCCACGGCATACGTTGGATGCGTATAGGAGGCCTGGACTTCAGCCCTGCGATAGCCCTCTGCCTTCTCGGTGCCGTCAGCACGATTTTCAGCCACCTTGCCAACAGCTCCGTGCTCAGGCTTGGGAGCATCCTCTCGCTGCTCGTGCAGACAGCAGGGAGCATCGTGTCTTCCGTGATAAGCCTGCTCATACTGCTGCTCATTGTCCGTCTTATCATGGTATTCGTCTCGGGGAGCTCATTCTCAGGCAACAGCCTGACTTATCAGATTGACCAGATGCTCGGGCCGGTCGTCACGTCCATTTCGAGGACCTTCACCGGCGGCAGGCAGATAAGCTATAAGACGGGGCTCATCATCGCGATAATCACGCTGGTCGTCCTGAACCTGATCGTCCAGATTGTATTCTCCTTGCTCGCGGGCATGCTGGCGGGGCTTCCCATTTAGCAAATCCGTCACATATCCGCACGGTATTTGGCGACCGTGCGGCGGGCAATCTTTATGCCCCGTCCGGCCAGGATATCGCTGATCTTCTGGTCGGAAATCTTCTTGCCGCCGGCAGCCTCTTGTTCCCTGATGATTTTCTCTATCTCCGCCTTGATTTTGTCGCGGCTGGCGGACGTTCCGTTATCCTGCGATCCCGGGACGGCGGGAGTTGCGGGAGAAAGGAAGAAATACTTCAGCGGGAAAAGCCCCCAGGAGCATTGCAGGTACTTGCTGCCAGCCATGCGGGAAATCGTCGCCTCGTGCAGGCCCAGGACGGACGCGACGTCCTTCTGCCGGAATGTCTCGAGGTTCCCGGGGCCTGACTCAAAGAAAGAATGCTGTCTCTTCACAATCATGCAGCTGCCCCGGATCAGGGTGTCCTGCCTGCTTTCCATCGAGCTGATGAATTCCTTTGCCCGCCGTATTCCCGTGCTTATGACTGCGGAACCGTCCTCGCCGCTGTAGTTCTCGTAGGATGGGTTGATGCCCACGGCCGGTATGCTTGACGTAAGGCGGACCCGCCATGCGATTCCGTCCTGCACGACGATGCCCCTGCTGAAATCTTCGCTCAGCCCTTCGGCATCGCTGGCGGGAATCTTCTCCACGTACACGTCCGGGGCGACATAACGGGTCTCGGACGTGCTGTAGTCCCTGGCGGGGAATGGGTCGAGCGTGCGGATGAAGGCGAGGGCGTTCTCCGCTGCATTAGCGTCTATCCGCATTCCTTCCCATGCCGGGTTCTCCTTTAGGCCGAACAGCTTGGACCGCGCCTCAAAGAATGCCTGCGCCTTGCGGACGATGGAGGAGATGACGGGCGGGTTCAGGAAGTCCAGGTGCCCGTCCAGCAGGAAGAGGGCCAGGCGGGGAGGGTAGGGGCGCTGCCGGGCCTGTACGAGAAGGCTCTCCTCCGTGTCCTTGCAGCAGCATCCGGCCGGGTCGAGCGACTGGATGAGCGGGATGAGCTTTTGCAGCGTTGCCTCCCCCGCCGTGCTGTCCTTGTCCAGAAGGGATACGGGGGCGAGTATGTGGAAGCCCCGGGAGTCCAGGTTGCCGATGAGACGCTCTCCCAGGCTCATCTCATCGTCCGGAAGCCTGAGTACGTGCAGCTGGGAAAGGAGATGGTCCTGCAGGGAAAGCCGGGTGTCAGCATGCGCCTCAAGCGCGGCCTGATGCCTGTCGCTTTCCTGCGCCCCTGCCGCTGAACTGGCGGAAGAAACCCGGCTTGAGTCCGGGGGGGCATGGCTCACCCGGACGTTCCCTCCCCCCGCATCCTTTGTTATGATGAGGGCGGGGTTCTCCTGGACTTCCTTGTAGACGGCCTCGCGCAGGTCGTCGCTGCCCATCGACAGGATTTCCAGCGACTGGATCTGCCGCTGGCCCATAGCCTGAATCTGAGACTGCCGCTGCCTCTGCGAAAGACCTGATGCCGCCATTCAGAGCACCCTTTATCTTTTGGAGAAAATCTTTTTCCAGTAGGCGAGGAGCAGGATGACCGTCAGCAGTATGGACAGGAGGTCGGAGACCGGCCCCGCCCACAAGGCTCCTTCCACGCCCATGAACATGGGGAGAATCAGCGTCGCGGGCACCTGGAAGATAATCTGCTTGGACAGGGAGAGGATGGAGGCCTGGACCGGGTGTCCGAGCGCCTGGAAGAAGATGCCGCTCATGATCTGCACACCTGCCGTCGGGATAAGCATCAGGAAAATCCTCATGCACTTGACGGCGAATTCATTGTAGAGCTCGCTCTCCGAACCGAACAAGCTGATGACCGCCATGGGCCTGAGCTGGGCAATCAGGAAGGCTACGACGCAGACCGCCGTGCACAGAACGGCGACGAGCTTGTAGCACTCCTTGACCCTTCCATAACGTCCGCTGCCGTAGTTGTAGCCGAAAATCGGCTGGGCTCCGGCGGAAAGGCCTATGACGATGCTGATGATGATGGCGAAGACCTTCATCGTGATGCCGAGCGTAGTTATCGGGATGTCAGGTCCGTACTTGCTCTGCATGCCGTACTGCGTGAGGACGTTGTTGCGGGCGGCGATGGCGACGACCATGGACATCTGGGTGATGAAGCTGGAGACACCCAGCCTCGCGACCTTGGGGATGTAGCTGAAGCTTTTCTTCCACAGGTCGGAGGTCAGCTCCACGTTGTTCATCTTGTGGGCGAAGTAATAGATGTTCAGCAGGGCGTTGACGAACTGACCGAGGATCGTCGCGAGGGCGGCTCCCTTGACTCCCCAGTGGAAGACGAAGATGAAGAGGGGGTCGCACACGAGGTTGATGACCGTTCCCGCGAAGAGGCCGATCATGTTGTAGCGGGGGTTGCCGTCCGCCCGGATCAGGCTTGACCCGCCCGCGCAGATGGCGAAGAAGGGAAGGCCGAAGGTGATTATCGTGCCGTAGTCAATCGCATAGGGGAGGATTGCGTCGGTCGCGCCGAATATGCGGCAGAGCTGGGGAAAGAAGAGCAGGTAGCCCGCTGCTATCAGGATGCCCCCGGCGGTGAATCCCATTATGCCCGCAAGGCTGCTCTTTGCCGCCTCCTCCCGTTTGTTCTCGCCGAGCTTCAGGCTGAACATGGCTGCCGCCCCGTCCCCGAAGAGGAGGGAGAAGGCCATGGCGAACGATGTCATCGGGAAGACGACCGTCGTCGCCCCGTTCCCCAGGTAGCCTACGCCGTTCCCTATGAAAAGCTGGTCTATGATGTTGTAGAGCGCGTTGACGACCATCGAGACTATGCCCGGGACGGCGAATTTGACCAGAAGCCTGTTTATTCTTTCTGTTCCTAAGATGTTGTCTTTTACCTTGTTCTCGTTTTCTTCCTGTGCCATGTGCAGGATAATAACAGGTAATCGGAATAAATTCAACGACAGGCCTTCCCTGCCTCCGCCCCCTTTACATTTTTTGGAAAACTGTCATAATGTAAGGTACAAAACGTCAGCAACTGGAGCTAAAGAATGGCAGACATATCCGCAATCATCACCCGCAAGTCGCTCAAGGCCAAGCAGAAGGCCGCGATACGGACCGTCAAGGCACAGGCGAAAGAGAAGATAGAGAAGCTCAAGAAGACACCCTTCGACGGCGAGGACGACGAGCCTTCCCTGAGCCGCGAGGAGAAGAAGGTCCTCCGGTCGGAGCGGCTCGCTGCGAGCATTGCCTATTCAGCCAAGATGCCCCGCGAGTACACGGTCGGCGAGGACATCTTCAACTCCATAAGCCACGGAATCGGGGCGGGGCTGAGCGTCGCCGCCCTCGTCCTGCTGATTCTCCGCGCGATAAACCACTCGGTGCCGTCACGCACCGGCATCTCGGTGTTCGCATGCGCCGTGTTCGCCTCCGCGATGTTCGTCATGTACATCCTGTCCACCCTCTACCACGCGCTCAACCCCTACGGGGCGAGGCGGGTCTTCTCCATACTGACGCATGACGCGATTTACTTTCTGATAGGTGGGACGTTCACTCCTTTCATCCTGCTTGAGATTGGCGGGAGGCCGGGCTGGGTCGTGTTCGCCGTGCTCTGGCTGCTGGTCGCCGCGCTGATAGCCCTCTACTCATCGCTCGGCAAGAAGATACGGGCCTTTTCCATCGCGGCCTACCTTATCCTGGGCTGGGCGTTCGTGATGGCGTTCACGGCATTCGGTGCCGGCGGCCTGCCCGCCAGCAGCTCGCGGCTGCTCCTCGCGGGGGCCGGCCTGTATACGTTCGGAGGGATTTTCTTCCTGATGCCCAAGTACAAGTGGTGCCACAGCGTGTTCCACATGTTCGCCCTGGCAGGGAGCGTCCTGCACTTCCTCGCCGTCTGGTACCTGTTCTGATACTTGCCTTGTCCTAGTCTTCCGCGGATTCGTGCATCCAGCCGCGGATTCCCTGTCCCACGAACCTCTTGAGGATGTGGGTCAGGACGTTCGGCTGTAGGGGCTTGGTGATGATGTCGTTCATACCGCAGTCCTTGGCTTTTTCCGCCGCGTCCTTGAAGGCGTTCGCGGTCAGGGCGATAATCGGGATTGTCTCGTACTCGTCACCGCCGAGCTTCCGTATCGCGCTCGTCGCCTCGTAGCCGTTCATCACCGGCATCTGTATGTCCATCAGGACGGCGATGTACGCGCCCGCCCCGGACTCCTTCATCTTGTTGACGGCAAGCTCCCCGTTCTCCGCCTCGTCAGCTTCAAGCCCGAGCGAATTCAGTATGCGGATCGCAATCTCGCGGTTTATCTCGTTGTCGTCCACAAGGAGGACGGTACCCGACAGCTTCTTGTCGTCCTCCGGAAGTTCTTTGGGAGGCACGGGCTTCTCCTCTTCCTCCGCGCTGGCCGAGCTGATGACGGGGACCTCCAGGAAGCAGCTTATCTGCGTGCCTTCCCCGAGCTTGGTCTTTACGTCTATCGTGCCTTCCATCAGGTTGATGATGTTCTTGACGATGTAGAGGCCAAGTCCGGCCCCCGCGGCGTTCTTTGCCCGGTAGGGATTGTCCACCTCCTGGGAGAAGGGGCGGAACATCGTCTTGGCGAACTCCTCGCTCATACCGATGCCCGTGTCCGTCACGCTTATCTCGATCTTGGCCTTGTTCCCGCTCAGCATCTTGACGGCGAATACGAACGTTATCTTGCCACCCCTGCGGGTGAAGTTGACGGCATTGTTGAGCAGGTTCAGCGCGACCTGGCGGAAGCGTATCTTGTCGCATAGGATTGCCACGGACGGCCCGTTGTGCACGACCGTGAAGCTTATGTCCTTCTGCTCGCAGACCGTCTCGAAGACGCTCTTTATCTCGTTTATGAGGTCGCTGACGTAGTAGGGCTCCGCCTGGAGCTTTACCCGCTCGTTCTCGAAGTTCGACACGTCGAGTACGTCGTTTATCAGGCTCATCAGGAAAGTGTTGGCGGATTTTATCTTTTTAAGGTCCTGGGTCAGCTTGGCCTTGTCGTCTATGTCGTTGAGGGCGAAGTCGGACATGTTGCTGATGATGCCCATCGGGGTGCGGATGTCGTGGCTTATACGGGCAATGAAGTCCAGCCGGGCGATGTTCGCCTTCTCCACCTCCAGCAGCGCGTCCTCCATGGCCTGAATCCGCTTCCTGTCCTGGGCATAGCTGTCGGTTATGTCCGTGATGATCATCATGATCTGCCCGAACTTGCGGTTCAGGTAGAGGAACTGGGCCTGAATCCTGCGCTGCTCCCCCCCGATCATCGCGGAATAGGGAATCTTGTAGTCCTCGGACGACTCCAGCATCGCCATGATGCGGTCCAGGTCAAGGCACTGCTCGTAGAACTCGCGGTCGTCCTTTACGACGACCTCCTTGGACCGTATCTTGACCGCCTCGGTGAAGGGCATGCTCCTTCCGACCTGCATCTTGTTATCCGTCCCGGAGTTGCTCAGGAGCACCAGTTTCCTGGTGTGGGTGTTTATTATGCCGACGTAGCAGATTGCCGTGGTCACCAGCTTGTCCAGGATCATGTGCATGTTCATCGTGCTGGTGATGTCCTCTGCCCAGGTGACGGCCTCGATGTGCCCCGTCTCGGGGTTCTGGCTCATGTACACCGTGGAGTGAATCCACTTGTAGTCGTCCTCGAATCCGAGCACGGGATAGTCCATCGAAATCTGCTTCTTCCCGGCCTTGAACTGTTCCAGCAGGTTCGGCAGGTTGAATATTTTAAGGAAGCTTTTCTGAACCTGCTTGTCCTCTATGTCCTCGGCCACCTTCTTCAGGAACTCGCTCGCCTTGATGGACTTCTGCCTCTCCTCCACGCTCGGGAAGATGCTGCGTATGCTGATGAAGCTGTCATTGGTCAGGTCCAGGCGCGCGGATGACAGGGAATTGTGTATCTTGGACTCGAAGATACTGTTCATGTTGTCATAGCGGTAGCGCTCGTTTATCTTGTCGGTTATGTCCTGGGAGATTCCTATGGCGGATGTCGCTTTGCCGTCCCCGTTCCGTATGGCAATCATTATGGTGTGCTCGTAGCGGCCTGCCAGGGGGCCGTCCACCTTGTAGCGGACGGTGCATTCTGCCCTTGCCTCGCCCGAGTCTATGGCCTGGAACATGGCCCTGTAGCTTGGGATGCTGGAATCCTCGAAGTAGACCTCGACCGACCGGGGTGCGTTGGCTATGACGGACGGGAAATACAACTCTTTGTAATACAAGGACGTATATACGCTGTCCGTCAGTCTTATGGTCTTTTCCTTCGGGTCATATTCCCAGACGGCGAGGCGGAAGCCTTCTACGGCCGTCTGATAAATGAGCCGGTGTTTCTCTTCGTCTGCTAACGACATAGCAGGTTTTTCCCCCTTGGAAACTTGTTGTAATGAACCCACCGATATTGTAGCACGGAAAAAAAAAAAGCACAAGGGGAAAAATCCGGCCGGTGAGCCTGCCGTGCGGACCGGCAGGGACAAGGGGCTGGCACGATTGACAAAGGGAGAAGCCCCTTGTATCATAAACAGGCAGCATTATGATAGCCACCGTGTTCAAAATCATATCCGTCGTCATGGGGATAGTCGGCCTGACTTTCGTCATCCCCATAGCGGCTGCGGCCGCCTGCGGCGAGACGGGGGTCATAGCCTCGTTCGCCGTTCCCATGGCCGCGAGCGTGCTCCTGGCGGCAGGAGTCCTTCTCCTGACCAGGAAAAAGGGCGGTCAGCTGACTATCCGCTCCTCTTTCGCGGTAGTCGCGCTCTCCTGGATTTGCTCGAGCCTCATGGGGGCAGTCCCCCTCTACCTGTCCGGGGCGATTCCCAGCGTGACCGGGGCGGTGTTCGAGAGCATCTCCGGCTTCACGACGACCGGGGCGACAAACATAGACGACATAGAGGCCCTTCCAAGGAGCATCAACCTCTGGAGATGCCAGACCCACTGGCTGGGCGGCATGGGGATCGTCGCGCTGACCGTCGCCCTCCTTCCGATCCTCGGGGTCGGGGGCTTCCAGCTGATAAAGGCGGAGACGACGGGGCCGGACAAGGGCAAATTCACCCCGAAAATCACGACGACCGCCAAGACCCTCTGGTTCATCTACTTCGGCATGACCCTGCTTCATGCCCTCCTGCTCAAGCTGGCGGGCATGGACGTGCTGGACTCGCTCGCCCACGCCTTCTCGTCGATGGGTACCGGGGGCTTCTCCACGAGGGCCGCGAGCGTGGCCGCATACTCTTCCCCGGCCATCGACATCATCTGCACGGTCTTCATGTTCCTGTCGGGCATAAACTTCACCCTCTACTTCTACCTGTTCACGGGCAAGTTCTCGGAAATCCGCAAGGACACGGAGCTGAAAGCCTACCTCCTCATCGTCATCGCGTCGGGGCTTTCGGTGACCCTGCTGGAGATGGGGGGCTACGGCTCATTCCTGACCTCCCTGCGCTACTCGGTCTTCCAGGTGGTGTCCATACTGACGACGACGGGCTACGGGACCTGGGACTACACTAAATGGAAGCCCGCCAGCCAGATGATAATCCTCATGCTCTTCTATATCGGGGGATGCGCGGGATCCACGAGCGGAGGCTTCAAGGTCATACGCTGGACGGTGCTCGCCAAGCAGCTGCGCAACGAGGTGCTGCGGATGCTCCACCCGCACGGAATCTTCACGATCCGGATCAACGACATGCCGGGCAGGAAGGACATCGTGTATAACGTCGCTGCGTTTTTCTTCCTGTTCATACTGCTCGTCTTTGTGACGGCGTTCGCGTCATGCCTTGCGGGGCTGGATTTGTTCACTTCCATGACCGGGGCCCTGAGCATGGTGGGCAACGTGGGCCCGGCATTCGGCCTCCTGGGGCCGTCCTGCAACTGCGCGGCGCTCCCCGGGTTCGTCAAATGGGTCTACTGCTTCGCCATGCTTGCGGGCCGCCTGGAGTTCTATACGATGGTCATCTACTTCTTCCCCTCCTACTGGAAGAAGTAGGGGAGGGCGGCAGGCTCTCCCTAGAATTCGTAGAATTCCCAGGTGACGGAGTGGGAGTCCGTGTCCACGGTGACTATGGCAAACTCATGGTACACCGCATAGCAGGGCATTACGATCTCGTCGAACTTGCCGAGGTCGTTCTCGTGCTTCGTGTGCATGTGGCCTGCCAGGTAGAGCTTGACGTTGTTGTCGGCGCAGAGGGTGATGAGCTGGCTGGACTCCTCGGTGTTCTGCATGGAATAGTAATTCTGGATGAAAGCCGACGTCCCGTAGACAGGGACGTGCGTGCTGACGATTTTGGGCAGCTCGTCTTTCTTCACCGCCTCCTCGAACAGCTCGTACTGCTTCTTTCCGAGCGAGCCGGAACCGCTGTCCAGGAAGTAGAAGCTGAAGCCTCCCGCATTGAAGTGGAAGAAGCCCGTGTGTGGGTAGACGTATTCCTCGAAGTATTCCCAGCCCTCATTGTAGAGGTCGTGGTTGCCGGTCGTCGTGTAGACCCTGTTCCCCGTGCCGAGGATTTCCTCGATCTTGTCGCACCAGTCCACGTAGTCCCGGAATTCGTCCCTGACGTTCCCGTTCTCCACGACATCGCCCAGGCAGATGCCGAATGAGGGCGGGACGGCCCTGTCCCTCATCTGCACCCGCAGCTCGTCGAAGAAGGAATCGTCCTCGCGGGGGGTGTAGCTTGCGCCTTTGTTGCCGAAGTGCACGTCCGAGGTGACCAGGAAGGCGAACCTTTTCCCGTAGAATACCGGGTCGGGCCCCTTGACCTCCTCCAGCCTGTCAGCCCGCTCGGAGACGGCAGGCCCGTGCTCGAAGACCTTGTACAGGCCCAGCTCTATGGGTTTGCAGGAGCTGGGCAGCAGCATCGTGAGCGTTGCCAGTGCTATGGCCGAGGCAACGGATACAACAGAAGATTTCATCAAAAGCTCCTTCCTGCGAAAAGACGGATCTCGCTCCCGTCATAGTAAGTGGATGCCGTGAAGAAGTCCGTGTAGCGGACGAATCCTTCCAGGCCCGCGTAGAACTTGCGCGGCAGCTGCTTGGTCGCGCCCAGGGTGAACGATGGGGCGACGGCAAGCTTGTAGCGGTATCGCTCGTAGGTCGCTATGGAGAGATATGCCGTGAAGCCGGCGGGCATGTAGATGTCCATCTCCCCGCTGAAAGCGTAGGTGAGCTGGTGCAGGTATTCGTCGTACGTGTCAATGGCGAAGATGGAGCGGCTCTTGAGCATGACGTCCAGGGTCGCCTTGAATCCCAGCCAGCTGGCAGGACGGGCCTCGAGCGAGCCTCCCAGCATGATGTTGTGGGTAAGGCTGATGTGGTCATAATAGTCCATGTTGTAGCGGGCGTTGAGCCCTGCCCGGACCTTGTTCCCGACATAGGGCCAGAAGGTCACGCCCCCCAGCAGGTCGTACGTCCCTTTCGTCAGCTGGATGCCGGTGTAGGCCGTCAGGTGCGTCGTGTCCAGCTGGAAGTAGGGCTGGAACGCGAAATAGCTTGTCTCCCACCCCTGACCGGTGTTTACGGCCGCCGTAGCTTCCAGCAGCATCTCAAGTCCGTCCTTGTTATAGTAGGCGGTCTCCGTCCTTGCCGTCCCTTCGGCGGATAGCCCTGTCAGCGTGGCAAGCAGGAGGAGAAGGGTAAGTGTCGTGGTCTTGGCTGTCTTTTCCAATAGGAGGGTCTCCAATATCCCGGATTGTACAGCATAATGATAGGATTGTAAAGGAGAGATTGCCGGTAAAAAAGGGGGCCGGTGGACAAAAAGCCCCGGACGGTCTATAGTGACGGGGTGGAAATCCTGATTCTCTGCAAGGTCGTGGACAACTACGGCGACATTGGCTTCGTGTACCGGCTCTCCCGCGCCCTGTCCGCCCTGGACGGGTCCCTCCGCCTTGCCCTGGCGGTCAGCGACCTCGCCTCCTTTGCCTATATGGCTCCGGGCCTGGATGCGGCACTGCCCTGCCAGCGTTACTGCGGATGGGACGTGCTGGACTGGAACGATTCCGGGACCTGTGCCCGCTGGTGCGGGGAGCACATGCCCCGCGTCATACTGGAGTGCTTCCAGTGCGGACGGCCTGACTGGCTTGAGGACTACCTCTTCGGCGGGGGGCTGCCCGAGGGCGGGACGGCGCATGTCATCAACCTGGAGTACCTGACGGCGGAGGACTGGGCGGAGGAATTCCACCTGCTAAAGAGCGGCACCCGCTCTGCCCGGGTCAGGAAGGTGAACTTCATGCCGGGCTTCACGGCGGGGACGGGCGGCCTGCTCCTGGACGCGCCCTTCATGCGGTTGCTCTGTGACCGGGCGGGGGCTTCCGGAAAGCTGAAGGAATTCCTGCCCGCGTTTGACCCCGCTGCCTGCAATGTTCTGGTCTTTTCCTACGAGAAGGACTTCGCCCCCCTCGTGCGGTCCCTTGACCGCTTCCATTCGGAGGGCGGGAATCTTTCGGTCTGCCTGGCTCCCGGCAGGGGGGCCGCCTCCTTCACGTCCGCGTACAGGGAGGGGGGCAGCGCGTTCCCCCTTGCGGACCTGCCCCGGCTGCCGCAGGACGTGTGGGATGCCCTGCTCGCCTCCTGCGATGTCCTCTTCGTGCGGGGGGAGGAGTCCTTCTCCCGGGCCTGCCTTGCCGGAAAGCCCTTCGTCTGGCATGCCTACCGGCAGGACGGGGCGTTCCATCTTGTCAAGGTTTGCGCCCTGCTGGAGCGGATGCGGGGCTTCTTTGCGCCAGAGGACTTCTCCTTGCTGGCGGAGCTTTTTCTTCTATATAATAACGATGCTGGCGGAGCTTCATTCGGGAACCGGGGGCTGGCGGCGATGGGGGCGGAGGCCCTGGAGGCCGTCGAATCCCTCTGTCCGGGCCTGCCGCCGCGCTTGGGAGACGAGGCCTTTGCCTTCAGCCGTCTGGAAGAACTGGCATTCGGCTTCCTTGCGGGGAGAGAGAGGCTGGCAGCCGGATTCCGAAGCTTTGCCCTGTCGCTCCGGGAAAACGGAGACCTCGCCGCCCACCTGCTCGCCTACATAAAATCGATTGCCTGAGATGCGCCTTGTCGCTCGTCGATAGTAAAAAAAAGTTTCCTTCGTGCCCCCCACACACACGGCAAACAGGTGCGTAGCCGTGTGCCCGAGCGGAGAATTTTACGGAGTGTGATACGTCCGTTTAGCACCCCCAAAAACGTCCGTAACACACCCCCAAAAACGTCCGTAACACACCCCCTGATACGGACGTAATGCGTCATGTAAAATCCCCCTTTACGGACAGCTCCAAGCCGGGCTGCAAGAACCCGCCTGACTGACGAATTTTGCGTCTGACCTGTTGCAACAAAAAGAAAAATTCTATATACTCTATGCTATGCTGACAACAAATGAAATTAGGGTCGGATCGGCTTTCATGTTTGAGGGATCGCCGTTTATCGTGCAGAAGATGCTGGGGCAGAAGTCTGGCCGCCAGGGCATGACGACCAAACTCCGCGTCAAGAATATCGTCACTGGCGGAACACAGGATCTCGGTCTGGATGCCGGCGAGAAGTTTGATGAGGTTGACCTGGAGCAGAAGAACGTAAAGCTTTCCTATATAGATGGAACGACCTTCCATTTTATGGATCAGGAGAGCTATGATGACGTGCCGCTTGAGAAGGACGACCTTGGTGACAACTGGGGCTACATCTCTCCCGATGACGAGTACGACATAAGCATTACCTATTATGAGGGCAAGCCTGTCGGCGTGAATCTCCCCGTCAATGTGACGAGGACGATTACCTACTGCGAGCCCGGCGTCAAGGGAGATACCTCCGGTAAGTCCCTGAAGCCTGCCACGCTGGACACTGGCCTTGAGGTCAAGGTTCCGCTGTTCTGCAACACCGATGACAAGATTGTCGTGGATACCCGCGACGGTTCCTTCGTCGAGCGTGCCAAGGACAAGTAGGCATTAAAATTGTTTTGTGCGGGGCGGTGTTTTTCGCCTCCTTCGTTCGCCGTCCCGTTTTTTTTGATCCACTAGCTCAATTGGATAGAGTGACAGCCTCCTAAGCTGTAGGTTGCGCGTTCGATTCGCGCGTGGGTCATTTGTCGCATTTCCTTGCTGACAAGGGAGTGCGGCTTTTTTTGTCCCTGCGTCCTGTCCCTGCCTAAAAAAAGTTAAAGCAAGGTTAAAAAAAATAAATTTGACAGCTTGTTAACCTTGTGTTATCATAGGGAAAAGTTACTAAAACGTTTTCGTTAAAAATAGCGCGGAGGTACTGATGAAGCAGTTTTTTAGGGATACCTGGAAGCACAGG
>JAFSSU010000221.1 GCA_017450845.1 Treponema sp. | reverse complement strand
TTTTCATTCCCATCTGTTTTCCCCTCGCAGACAGGGTCGTACTGCACAAGTTTCCTGGCTACTTGCACAGGGGGGGGGGCTTTCCTGTCGGAACAAGCCGACACCTTACCTTTATGGCTGTATCGGGGCGGGCAGTGTCGTCCTTGATTTCTACGAGGAGAGGGGTTACGACCGCCTTTACGACCTGTATATAGGGCAGCACCTCGTTTACCTGCAGAGCATCTATTACCGCATACGGCTCTTCGAGGACGACGAAGGCAAGAAGGGAGCCTACCTTCCCATGATTGAGGGAGCTTTCTCGAAATATCTGGGAGCCTGCCTTGCCACCCCCCGCTCCTCCGCTTCCGAGAAGCTGTCCGCCTTCCTCTTCGCCCGTCTCCGCCCCCTGTGGTGGATTCTTGTCGGCAGGCTGATTCTGGCCAGAAAATACGGGCGCTGAGGCGGACATCCCCGCCCCGCGCGAAAATCGAATTTGATTTTTCGGAAATAGGGGTTATAATGGAGGTATGGTGGAAGATGTCTCGATTGTAGGTAGAAAAACTTTCTTTATAGCCCCGGACAGGAAGCTGCTTCCCGATTCATGCCTGGAGAGGCTCATGTCCCACGGGTATGAGTCCTACGTCATAGCCAATGACGGGCCGTGTCCGATGAAGAAGAAGGTGGATGATATCATCCGTCTCTTTCCCGGCTGCATACTGTATTTCAACGTCGATGCCAAGATTCCGGGCATAGACTGGCGGAGCTACATAAAGGATTTGAGCGTCAGGGTACGGCTGGGCGCGAAGATAGGCATAGCCATCGGCGTCAGGTCATCGGCGGAGGAGCGTTATCAGCTGGAGAACTACTACCACGGAGAGGTCAAGGTCAGCGCCGGGATGCTGGAGCTTTCGGGCGACGAGGCGGACGACTACGGGCTGATCCTGGAGGCCCTCGCCAGGGCCGGAGCCTTGGGGCGGCGCAAGATTGTCCGCGCCGAGGGGGACCCCAGCAGCACGGTGACCTTCCCCGACAGGACTGCCCGGCTCAAGGACATAAGCCGCACCTATTTCTGCTGCGTCTTCGACGAGATGCCCGATGCCCAGGTCTACGACCGATTCAACGGCATCATGGTGAAATTCAACGGTATGAGCTTCACGAGCAATGCCGTCCTCGTGATGAAGCACAGCAGGATGGGCATGAACTGCGGCATATTCATGTTCGTCAAAGAGGACGGGTCCCCGGAGCTGGAGCCGGCCCAGAAGGAGGAGCTGAACAGGAGAATATACAATATGCTCACGGCTGGGCGCAAGGAGGCGATGGAGAGGGCTTTCAGTTCCCTGTGATGGACCTGCCCGATAATTACGGTATCGGACAGGTTTAGAGTTTTAAGTCGCTATAATGGCGCGGCCTAAAACATCGCGTTTCAAAGCGGCCCGTTCGGAAACCGAGCTTTCCGAACAGGTCTAAAAAAAAGTCTGAAACATCCGATAAAGAGATGTAGCATACTGCCAGAATACAGGAGGTTGCACCCGTGGTTCTTGGAATCAAAACAAAAATAACGGCGGCACAGTCGCTCATGATTGTGCTCACCTGCCTTGTGGTCGTCTTTTTCTCGTACAAGAAAGCCCGCGATGAGCTCACCGATGCCGTGAAGACGGGCAGCAGGGATCTCGCCCACGCCACCGCGTCCGACATCTACAACATCAATGACCGGGAGATAAAGATGCTGACCTCTCTGGCTAACCTTTCGGTCATACGCGACCCCGACGTGGACTTGCACGACAAGTGGGAGCTGGTCAACTCCGCCGTAAAGGGCGAGACGGGCTATTTCGGCATTGGAATCTACAATTCCGACGGAATCGGCTACGCGACGACGGGCAAGTGGAGCGACCTGCACGAGCGCGACTACATAGCCAACGCCCTCAAGGGCAAATACTACATACAGGAGCCGGGCTACAGCAAGGTGAACGGCCATGTCAGCACCTATTACGGCATGCCAATCCTCAGCGAGTCTGGCAGCATACTGGGGGTCATCGCCGCCGTCGTGGACAGCGAGGCCTTGTGCCGCACCGTGCAGGGCATCTTGGTCGGGGAGAAGTCCCACCCATACGTCGTGGACCGCAAGACCGGCTCCATCATAGCGCACGAGGACATAGAGAAGGTCAAGGGGGCAGTCAGGCTGGCGGACGAGGCCTCCGGGGGCTTCACCTCAATAGCCGCCGACATACTGGGCGGGGAGACCGGCGCCGCCGTCTACTACGACGAGAACCTGGGCAAGAAGATGTCCGTCGCCTATCAGCCGATTAACGGGTGCTCCTGGACCGTCGTCTGCGCCGCACCCTACAACGACTTCTACGGCGGCATCAAGGAGCTGCTTGGCGCGATGGTCGCAATTTGCGTCCTCGCCCTGATAGTGGCGATTGTCATCGGCATCCTCGTCGTCAAGTCCGCCATAAAGCCCCTTCAGGTCGTCGGCGCTTCCATGAACGAGATATCCAAGGGGCATGCCGACCTGACCCGCCGCCTTGATGCCTCTGGGGCACATGACGAGCTGGATTCGGTGGTCGGGGGCTTCAACGCCTTCGTCGCGAAGCTGCAGGAGATTATGGCCGACCTCAAGATGTCCAAGAACGATTTGCGGAGCTACGGCGTCCAGCTGAGCAACCTTGTCCAGAAGAACGCCGACTCCATTACCGACATGCTCTCCGGCATCAAGCGGGTGGGCGATGAGGTCGGCGTGCAGCATGAGAAAGTCGGCAGCACCGTCGCCGCCGTGGACCGCATATCCGATGCGGTCGAAGGCCTGCGCGAGCTTCTGAGGAACCAGGACGAGAGCGTGGAGCAGGCTTCCAGCGCGGTCACGGAGATGATAAGCAGCATTCAGTCTGTCAGCAACTCTATCCAGCACATGGCGAACGAGTTCGGCAACCTTCGTGGAGGGGTTGACAGCGGAATCGAGCAGCAGCGCAAGGTCAACGTGCAGATCCAGCAGATTGAGGAACAGTCCAAAATGCTCAACGAGGCGAACAGCGTCATCTCCTCGATAGCCAACCAGACCAACCTCCTCGCGATGAACGCCGCCATCGAGGCCGCCCATGCGGGGGAGGCAGGGCAGGGCTTCGCGGTCGTCGCGGACGAAATCCGAAAGCTCTCCGAGAATTCCTCTTCCCAGTCCAAGAAAATCGGCCAGCAGCTCAAGGGCATCCTTGCCTCCATTTCATCCGTCGTCGCCTCTTCCGACATGGCAGACAAGTCCTTCTTGGCCGTCATGGACAAAATCAGCGCGACCGGCGACATGGTGCGTGAAATCAAGTATGCGATGGACGAGCAGGCCGCCGGATCCAAGCAGATAGGCGAGGCCCTGAGCGCGATGAACGACGCGACCAGCCAGGTCAAGACGGCCTCCGAGGACGTGGACGGGGCCAGGAAGGACATCATCAGCGACGTTACGAGCCTGAAGCAGTCATCCGAGTCCGTGCAAAGCCACATCACGCAGATGGAGGGCTATGTCAAGGAGCTTGAGACCTCGGACGATGATCTTCTGAGCATCGCGACCTCGGTCTCCGGCTCCATCTACCGCATCGGGACGCAGATAGACAGCTTCAAGACATGATAAGCGCAGCGGTTGCTGTATGAAAAAAGCCTCCCTTGTGGGAGGCCTTTTGTTTTTTCAGCTGACAGGGTCAGTTGCTTCTTCCTAAGGCGAAGGCTTTCTTGTTGAGCTCCAGGAACTGGGGCTTTACACAGTCGGCAAGGGCGGAAAGCCACTCTTCCTCCGTTATATCCTTATAGTATTTGGAAAAGCGTCCCATCAGCGCGATATTGGCGGATTTTGCTGATCCAGCCTGTATCGCGATGGAGAGCGCGTCCATCTCATCGACGTTTGCCCCGGCTTCCTTCATCTTGTCCTCAAGGCCTTCCGGGTACTCCGCTGCCCCGGTCAGGACGGGCATTGGATCCAGCCTCTGGCTGTTCACGATGACCGTCCCGCCTTTCTTGAGGTAGCCGATGTAGCGGGCCGCCTCAAGCAGCTCGAAGGAGATGATGTAGTCCGCTTCCCCCTTGTCGATTATGGGGGAGGAGACTTTGTCTCCCCAGCGAACATAGGTGACGACGCTTCCTCCGCGCTGGCTCATACCGTGAACCTCGCTGACCTTCACGTCGAATCCTTTCTTGAGGACGACGTTTCCCAGGAGCTTGCTGGCGAGGAGGGAACCCTGCCCCCCCACGCCGACTATCATGACGTTCGTTACCATCACGCGGGCCTATGAGTTCCGTGCCATCTGAGTGACTTTCTCCAGGCGGACGAGGGCCTTCTTGTCGGCCTCCTCCTGCGCGGAGCTGAGCTTCTCGATGACGGTCGCCATGTTGTTGACCATGTAGACCGGCTGCAAGGTCGCGTCCAGGCAGTCCCTCCACAGGGAGCTCTCGGGATCGACGATGTTGCGCTTGAGAGTCGCCATGGAAATCGGGATGTGGACGTACTTGTCGTGCACGAGGCCGATGACAATCTTGGTCTTGCCCGCCATTGCGGCATGGACGGCATTGTTGCCGAGCCTCTCGCAGTAGAGGGAGTCGTTGGCGGTCGTGACTGCGGCCCTGACCTCGTAGCTCGGGTCAATGTACTTGACGTTGATGTGAATCTTCTTGTTTGCGAAGTGCTCGGTAATCTTGTCTCGGACATAGATGCCGATGTCGGCGAGCTTCTTGTTGCCGGACGCATCGGTCTGGTTTGTGGAAGAGAGGAGCTCCTGGCCTGCTCCCTCCGCGACGATGATGACCGCATGGTGACGGCTTTCCAGCCTCTTTTCCAGGTGCGTGAGGAGGCCGTTCGGGCCGTCCATGTCGAAGGGGACTTCCGGGATAAGGCAGAAGTTGGCCTCGTGGCTTGCGAGGGCGGTCGCCGTCGCGATGAAGCCTGACTCGCGGCCCATCAGCTTGACGATTCCGATTCCGTTTATCTGTGAGTGGGCCTCCATGTGCACGGCGTTGACGGCCTGGGTTGCCCTCTGGACTGCGGTTTCGAATCCGAACGAGCGGTCGATGAACTGGAGGTCGTTGTCCACGGTCTTTGGGATTCCGATGACCGCGACCTTGAGTCCCCTTGCCCCGATTTCGTTCGCAACGTCAAGGGCTCCGCGCTGGGTTCCGTCACCGCCGATGATGTACATCTGGTTGATTCCCAGCTGCTCGATGGAATCGACGATTTCCTTTACTTTGTCGCCGCCTCCGCGTGATGTGCCGAGGAAGGTTCCTCCGATGCGGTGGATGGAGTCCACGATGTCCGGGTTCAGGTCGATGGCGCGGAAGGTCGTGTCATGGGCAAGGCCCTTGTAGCCGAACTTGATTCCCTTGATTCTCCTGACCCCGTAGCGGTTCCAGAGGCAGCGGACGATGGCGCGGATGACGTCGTTGAGTCCGGGGCAGAGACCGCCGCAGGTGCAGATTCCCGCCGTGACGTGCTGCGGGTTGAAGTAGATGTACTCGCGGGGGCCCGCTTTCTCCATAAGGTTGGTCTTGTCGTCCGGGACGGCCTCATCGTCTGCGAAGACGTTGACATGGTAGCGGACTGCTGATGTGTCTTTGACGTAGGCGGCACGGAAAGTGCCGTGCTCCAAAGAAAGCTCAATCGGGGAGTGGATTTTGCATTCTCCCAGATTCTCCACCGTGAAATCGTATTTCATCTTGCTCATATTAAACCCCTGAAAATGTGCCAGTTGTATTATAGGATACAACGGATTCTTAAAAAATGCAATATTGAAGTTGGCATAACTTGCAAACCATACTTCTTTATGCTAATCTTGTTTCTATGAAAGATGTTTTGGTTATAGGGGCCGGCCCCGCAGGGCTTACGGCGGCATACGAGCTGCTTACGAAAGGACAGGATTACAGGGTCACGGTCTTCGAGGAGACGAATCAGCTGGGAGGCATCTCCCGCACGGTGGAATATAAGGGCAACAGGATGGACATGGGGGGGCACCGCTTCTTCTCCAAGGTACCGGAAGTGAACGAATGGTGGGAGAAAATGCTCCCGCAGCAGGGTGCGCCGTCCAAGGACGACATCGCGCTGGGCCGGAGCGTGACACTCAAGGCTGGCGGTCCCGACCCGGAGAAGGGGGACCGCGTCATGTTGCGGCGTAACAGGGTCTCCCGCATCTTCTTCAACCAGAAGTTCTTTGACTACCCGATATCGCTCAAGCCTGAGACTTTCGTCAACATGGGCCTTGGAACGACGATTGTCGTCGGCTTCAGCTACATAAAGGCGTGCTTCTTTAAAAGGAAAGAAAACTCTCTGGAAGACTTCTATATAAACCGCTTTGGGAAAAAGCTCTATTCGATGTTCTTCGAGCGTTACACTGAGAACCTCTGGGGCAGGCATCCATCGCAGATAGACCCCTCCTGGGGGGCGCAGAGGGTCAAGGGTCTCTCAATCATGGCCGTCCTTGCCAATGCGGTCTCCAAGATATTCTCCGGCAAGAAGCGCAAGGTCGAGACCTCTTTAATAGAAGAATTCAGCTACCCCAAGCTGGGGCCCGGCCAGCTCTGGGAAGTGACGGCTTCCGAAATCGAGAAGCTCGGCGGCACGATAATCAAGGGGGCCAAGGTCGTCTCGCTGAAAAAGGACGGGAACCGCATGACCGGCCTGACGTACGTCAAGGACGGATCGGAGCACGAGGTGTCAGGTGACTACATCATCTCCTCCATGCCGGTGAAAGACCTCGTCGGCGGCATGAACGGCGTGCCTGAGGACATCGCCGCTATCGCGGAGGGCCTTCCCTACCGTGACTACATGACTGTCGGCGTGCTTGTGCCCCGCCTGAACCTTAAGAACAAGACCAAACTCAAGACTGTCTCCGACATCGTTCCTGACGATTGGGTCTACGTGCATGACAGGAGCGTGGACATGGGCCGCTTCCAGATTTACAACAACTGGTCGCCCTATCTGGTCAAGGACCTGGAACATACGGTCTGGATCGGGCTCGAGTACTTCTGCAATGAGGGGGATTCCATGTGGTCCATGAGCGACGATGACTTCGCCCGAAAAGGAATAAACGAGATGGTGACTATGAAGCTCATAGACAAGGCTGAGGACGTGCTGGACTTCCATGTGGAGCGGGTGAAGAAAGCATATCCTGCCTACTTTGACAGCTATTCCCGGATGGACGAGCTGGTCTCCTACCTGAACGGAATCGGGAACCTCTTCTGCGTCGGCCGCAACGGACAGCACCGCTACAACAACATAGACCACTCCATGTGCACGTCGTTCGAGGCCGTCAAGGACATCATCGGATCTGTAGCCGACCACAGCAACGTCTGGCAGGTCAATACCGAAAAAGAGTACCATGAGGAGAAGAAGTAGCCATGCGCACCAAGAACACCGAGACACTTGAGAACGAAAAGAACGTAGATTCTATAGCGCAGATATGCTCGCTTCTGGCGGAGGTTACCGACGAGAAGCTGATTTACGACTTTTTTGGCTGCCTCTTTACCAAGTCGGAGCTGAAGGACTTCTCCAACCGCTGGCATTTGGTCAAGGAGCTCCGCGCCGGGACGACCCAGCGGGAGATTGCCAAGAAGTACGGCATGTCGCTCTGCAACATCACGCGCGGTTCCCGGGAGCTCAAGAAGGAAGATTCCGCCTTCAAGCGGATGCTCGCCCTCTTGGATGCGAGGGGGGAGGAGTAGGCCTGAAGTCCGTCAGTTCTGGTCGAAGTAGCTCCTGAGGATGATTCCCTGGTCGTAGTTGCCGAAGCCCTTGCCGAAGATGTTCATGCCGCCGACGTGTTCCGCGTCATCCTTCACTCCGACCTTGACGCGGATGGAGTGGTGCTCGCCTATCTTAAGGTCGTCCAGCCTGACATCGGATATCTTCACCCCGTCCACGAAACTGCCCTCCGCGGTGACGGCGAAGTGCTTGAGCAGGCCGTACTGCGAGCCTTCCAGCTTCCACCAGAGAGGGGTGTAGCGGCCCCGCTTGTCGCCGTAGTCGCCTGGCGATATCCAGGTGCCTATCTCCACCTTGTTTATCCAAACCGTGATGTCCGACGGCCAGTTTGCGTTGGTTCCCGGGGTCTCTGACGACAGCTCCATGCTCAGCTCCAGCTTGGAGAGCTTCTTGGGGTCGTACATCGTGTTGTTGGGGAACTTGTACTCAAAGCTGCCCGACCCGCACCAGAGCAGGCCCGCTTTCATGCGGTCAGGGTTCAGGAAGGAGTCCGGGATGTCCAGAAGGCCGATTATCTTCTCTGCTGAGCAGAGTCCGCAGGGGGCGGTCACCTTGCAGTCGGTGAATATACCGATGGGCATCTCTATCTCGGTGTAGTTCTTCTGCCCGTCCTGCTTCTCCGGGAACTGTATCAGGATATCCCGGAACGATGGGCGGCAGAGCTTCTGGTTGCCCTTCTTTGCTTTCACGGACTCGGTGAAGATAAGCCCCGCGTCTTCCAGGATTGATATATGCGTCGCGACCGTGGACTGCGGGAGCTTAAGCTCCTCCGCTATCTCGTTGATGTTCAGGGTCTTCTCCCTTGTCAGCCTGAGCATCTCCAGCCGTGGCTCCGAGGCAAGCGCTTTGATTTTCTTTATGTCCTCAAGGGGATTGATGACCATTGTCGTTTCTGATTCGCCCATAATAATGCTATTATAACGGTTTTTGTTGATATTGTCTAGGAAAAAACGTGGCTTTTATCGGATTGGTTGAAAAAAGCTTAGAATTGTGCTATTGTGTCGCATCATGGTACAAGTGTTTGGCTTTCTCTACTCCCTGACAGTGGAGCCTATAGAATACATCCTTGAGACGGCATTCTGCTACTTCCGGAGCTTTTTCTCCGGCCAGGCATCCATACCGATGGCGATAGCGGCCGTCAGCATGCTCGTGAACCTTCTGACCCTGCCCATATACAACGCCGCCGACGCGCGGCAGCTGGAGGAGAGGGAGCTCCAGAAGAGGATGGCAGGGGGCGTGGCCCATATAAAGGCGGCCTTCAGCGGGGACGAGAGGTTCCTGATGCTGTCTGAGTACTACCGGCAGAACCGCTATAGTCCCGTCTACGCGCTGAGGGGCGCGCTCTCCATACTGGTGCAGGTCCCCTTCTTCATGGCGGCATACAACTTCCTGTCGAACTGCCCTGAGCTTGCCGGCGTTGGCCTGGGCCCCATAAAGGACTTGAAGGAGCCGGACTCGCTTCTGGCCATTGGGAGCCTGCGCCTGAACCTGCTCCCCGTCCTGATGACAGCGATAAACCTTGTCTCCGGGGCGATATACACGAGGACTGCCCCCGCCCGGGAGAAGATACAGGTCTACGGTCTGGCCCTGCTGTTCCTTGTCCTGCTGTACGGGTCTCCGAGCGGGCTTGTGTTCTACTGGACGCTGAACAACCTCTTCTCTCTGGCGAAGAACTTCGTGCAGGGGCGAAGGAATCCCCTGTCCTGGGTCAAGGCCCTCTTCTGCCTCGCCCTTGTGGCCTTCTGCCTGTATATGGCGTTCTTCAAGCCCCATGCCCACATGTACAAGAAGCTCGTGCTGTATGCCTGTACCCTTGCGGTATGCCTTGCGTGCGCCTTCTCCGGGCGGTGGGCGGGTGTCCTTGTGCGGGGCAGGGGAACTTCGGGTGCGGACATGAAGCTGTTTGACCGCGTGTTCGTGGCTTCCTGTCTGGGCTTGCTGCTGCTTGTGGGCGGCACGGTTCCCCTGTGCGTCCTTGGCTCTGATCCGGTCGCTTTTTCCTTTCTGGAAGGCTACAGCTCCCCCTTCCGCCTCTACTGGCCTACGCTCGTAAAGGCGGCGGGCTTGTTCCTGCTCTGGCCGCTTTTCATATACAAGATGTCGGCAGGGCGGGTCAGAAAGGGCTTGTCTGCCCTCTCCGCCATATTGTTTTTCTCTGCCCTACTGAACTTTTATGCTTTTTCCGGGGACTACGGAATTCTGTCAGACCTCCTTGTGTATGAGCGGGATAACGTGTTTGACACGGGGGGGGGTATGTTTGCATGCAATCTTTTGCTGCTTGTAGCCGTAGCATGTCTGGTAGTCCTTGCCATGCGTAAACGGTTGCTCAAGCCCCTGTTTTTTACAGTCGTCGTCCTCAATGTCGCCGTGGCGGGGCACTCCCTTGTGGAGGCAGGCAAGACCAAGCGTGGCTACGATACAGCCCTTTCTGTTGTGAGGCGGAACGAGACGAACTCGTCCGTGGAGAATTTGGAGCCGATATTCACGCTGTCCCGGACGGGCAAGAACGTGTTCTGCATCATGCTGGACAGGGCGACCGGGGCGTATCTGGAAGAGTGCTTCAGGGAAGACCCGAAGCTGTACGAGCAGTATGATGGCTTTACTTTCTATCCGAATACGGTGTCGTTTGGTGTTTGTACTGTTTCTGGCTTTCCTGGTCTATATGGGGGATATGAGTATGTTCCTGTTATGATGAATCTAAAAGATGCTTCTTCTATGAATGAGAAGTTTGAGGAGGCTACATCCCTCTTGCCTCGGATTTTTGCACGGAACGGGTATTCCGTAGTTGTGACGGATATTCCCACTGCTCAGTTGACTGCCGTCGATGTGGACTTCTATTTTATGGATTCTTATCCAGAAAAGATAAAAACTCTTGAGACCGAGGGGATAATATATGCCAATATGTGGGGAAAAGAGCATGGCTTTGGTGCTTCCAGTTTTCAATTGGAGATTAACAATAAGCGTTTCCTTTCCTATAGCGTTTTGAGGGGATGTCCTGTTTTTGTCAGGTCAAAGCTGTATGAGGAAGGAAGTTATCTGATAAGTTTTTATAAATTTGATGAAGCGGTTGTATCTAAGAAATTGAATGGAGACAAAAATGTTGGTGTTTCTCTTGATTCTACGATAAAAAGTTATTCAGTTCTTGATTATCTTCCTGAATTGACACATATATCTGATGAAGGAGATAATTTTGTGTTTATGGCGAATCAGTTGACGCATAGTCCGAATATCCTCCAGACACCAGAGTATATACCTTCTCTGTCTGTTACTCTGGAAAGCCCTTCGACCTATGCTGTTGATACACATTATTATGTGAATATGGCTGCCTTGAAACTGCTCGGTGAATGGTTGGAATATTTGAAAAAAAGTTCTGCCTACGATAACACACGAATTGTTATAAGTTCTGATCATGGTTGTGGCGGAGCCATAAATGTCGGGAAGTATTCTTGTTTGCCAAAGGGAGAATTTGCTTGCCTTCTTCTTGTCAAAGATTTTGATTCTCATGGACGAATTGAAATAGATGACAGTTTTATGACGAATGCCGATGTTCCCTCTATCGCTGTGCGAGGTCTCATAGATACTCCTGTGAATCCTGCTACGAGTAATGACATCACCAAAATTGTTTTTAAGAATCTCGTTTATGGAGAATGTACCGAGTGGAATAGGCATTTGAAATCTAGGAATGAGGATGTCTTTTATATAGGCGAGGATACTTGGTATTCTGTCCATGACGACATCTTTACGGCGGAGAACTGGGGCAAGCCCTCGTCCGCAGAAGTTTACGAGGAGACCCGTAAGGTGCTCGAATCCCAGAATATTGTTTTTGCAGGAGGTGCAAAATGACTTTCCTTTATATAGACCCCGGAACGGGGAGCATGTTGTTTTCCCTTCTTATCGGCCTTGCGGCGGCCCTGGTCTTCGCTGTCAGGGCCCTGTCCGTCAAGCTGAAGTTCATCCTGACAGGCGGAAGGGCGAAGAAGGACGCGGGTGACCGCATCCCGTTTGTTATTTACAGCGACCACAAGCGTTACTGGAACGTGTTCAAGCCCGTCTGTGATGAGGCCGAGCGGCGGGGCGTGGACGTGACATACTACACCCAGTCCCCGGATGATCCTGCCTTGTCCGCGCCTTACGAG
>JAFSSU010000220.1 GCA_017450845.1 Treponema sp. | reverse complement strand
TCATCTATCGTATTGCCCATGGCATCCATAAGACTCCTCCTCTTTGCCATCAGAAGCACTCCTTCGGATCAATAAGCCTGTCCGCGGCAAAAACCAGCTGCTGCTGCGTAAGGTTCCTGCGGAAAAGCTGGAGACCGAGCGCATAAAACATCGCATCGTCACGGAACGTATCAAACAACCCGACCTTCTCTGCCGCAGCATAACGTGTATGACCGTCAAGAAGGGTGTTGTCCTCGTTTATCGTATTGCCCATGGCATCCAAAAGACTCCTCCTCTTAGCCATCAGAAACACTCCTTCGGATTAACCGTGATGCCAGTCATCTCCGATGCAAGGCCGCACACGGCGGCACGGAAATCCATGAAAATTCTTGCATGCGAAATCGCATACTTCCTGTCAATCGTATTCTTGACCTTGATACTGTCAGGAATCATCGAGCTGTAGAACCGCTCCTCGCCGAACCGCTGCTTGAACATCCTGATATACTCGGACTGCCCGTCGTTCTCCGGCTTCATGCGGGTAAAAAAGAAATGCCAGTCGGCATCCTCGGAAATATCCTGGTTTATCCATGTCTTAAGATGCTCGGACGCAGAATAATCAAACAAGGACGGATTCACGGGAGTCACTATCGTGTTCACCGCCGTCAAGGCGGAGATATGAAGCGGATTGTAAGTGGCAGGAGTGTCTATGAAAATAAAGTCATAGAAATCCTCAAGCTTTGAGACCCTTATTTTGTTCCTGATAAGGTTCTGCGTGAAAGCAATCCGCCTGATGGAATCGCTGCACCGGAGCAAATCTATCCCGATGTAAGAAGATGCGATTATGTAATCCCTCAGGTTATCATCGCGCTCGTCCGTCATTGCGGCGGCCACATGCTTCTTACCATAAGGATCCTGCTCCCGGAGGTCATCCGGGAGGAAGTGCATGGTCGTTGAGCCAAGCGTATCAAGGTCAATCACGAGCACCCTGTTCGTAAGCTTTATATCGGCCTCTGAGGAAAGCTCCTGTCCCCGGCCCTCAGCCAGATCCACGGAAGCCTCCTGCTCGCAAAGCTCACAAACCTGCTCCGCAGTCGCCCTTGAGACAAGAATCAAAGAGGTGGATTTTCCGGTCCCACCCTTTTCCGAAACAAAACCAATAGTCTTCATAGTCTCACCTTCTATGAACTCAAGATTAAACTTCCCCACAGGAAGCAAAAAGCAGGGAAGGGAATCGAACCCTCCTTCAGGCAGGGGAGCATAACGTCTGCTGAAAGACCAGTCCTGCTGAAGCGCGGAAAACCACGCCCGACTAATCGGTGAGACATCGGGGCATGACGTCTTCCGCTAGTCCCGGAACCCGGGACTTTTTCGCTCCCCGGAAAGAAGCGAAAAAATACCGAGTTCCTACACAGCGAAAAAATCTTGAGTTGCTTTCATTCCCATGTTTGACGCTTGACTCCGGGCGGCCTTTGCGCTATACTAGGGGCGATTCGGCTTGACGATTCATAAGCGAGGCGCAGTGCTTTATGTATAATTTATTGTATAATAACAAAATGGGGGGGGCTTTCTTGACGGCCTGACGGCCTCCCGTGCCAGCCCCTCCGGGCGGAGGCGGTAGGTGGCCTCCGTCCTTGATTTCTTCTACACCCTCGTTGTCCTCCCCGTCGAGGGCATAATCGAGGCGGTATTCTATTTCATACGCGTTTTCTTTCCCTCTCTCGGTGTCGCGGGCGCGATAGCCGGGGTGAGCCTCGCGGTCAATTTCCTCGCGCTCCCCATATACAACATGGCGGATTCCCAGCAGCTTAAAGAGCGGGAGACCAAGAAGCGGCTCTCCGCCTGGGCGTCGCGCATACGGAGGGCGTTCTCCGGCGACGAGCGTTTCATGATGCTCTCCTATTATTACAGGCTCAACCAGTATCATCCGGCCTACGCGCTCCGTGAGACGGCCTCCATCCTCGTGCAGCTGCCTTTCTTCATCGCGGCCTACCACTTTTTGTCAAACTGCGCGGACTTGAAAACAGCGTCTCTCTGGGTGATAAAGAACCTCGGGACTCCAGATGCCCTGCTTGCCTTCGCGGGGCGGAGGCTGAACGTCCTGCCCGTCGTCATGACGGTCATAAACCTTGTCTCGGGCTTCATCTACGCGAAGGACGCGCCCCTGCGCGAGAAGCTGCAGGCCCCTATGCTCGCGCTCCTGTTCCTCTTCCTCCTGTATGACTCCCCGAGCGGCCTTGTCCTCTACTGGACGCTGAACAACCTGTTCTCCCTCGCCAAGAACGCCGTCAAACGCTTCTGCCCCAGGCCCTGGCTCGCGGTGGAGGCCTTCGTCTGCGCGGCCTCCGTGGCGGCGGTGTGGTACGTGGAGCGCGTCATACGGATTCGCGCAAGGTCATTCTATTTGATTCTGCTCGTTCCGCTTGCTATCCCGCTCGCCAGGCTCGCTGCCTCACGAATACTGTCGCTTACGCTTTTTAAAGGGAATGCTATCGGGTTCAGATGCCTTTTCCTTTTTGCCTGCCTGTCCCTGACTTTGCTTCTGGGGCTTGCCTTGCCCTCGTCCATGATAGCGACATCCCCCGCGGAATTCGCTTTCCTCGGGAAAACGGATTCGCCCCTGTCATATGTGTGGTCGTCACTTGTGTTCGCGTCCGGCCTCTGCCTCCTGTGGCCGCTCGCCATATACCTTATGGCGGGCAAAAAGCACAGGCCATTTCTTGCGCTGACGGTCTTTGCCGTGGCCGCATCCGCTCTTTTTAACGTGTGGGCATTCAAGCACGACTACGGCAACGTGTTCGTGACCGGCGAGGTGGAGGGGTGGAGCAAGCTGCATAACTACGGACTTTCCTTTGTATTTCTTCCCGTCATTGTCGTGATTCTGGCGTTCGCCCTGCTCGTGCTGCTCCTTTCTGCCGCCAGACTGGAATGGGCGCACCGGACGGTGTTGTCGGTATGTGCCGCCCTTCTGGTATACGGGGGCATAAAAATTTCCTCGATACAATCTTCCTACAAGTCTTACCGGGCAGCCCGCGAGGGGCTTTCCGTGGACGCGCAGGATGCGTCCCTGCCGTTGAAAGCCGAATTCCATCTGTCGAGGAACGGGAGGAATGTGGTCAAGATTTTCCTTGACAGGAGCATGGGGCTGTATGTCCCGTACATACTGGAGCAGTTTCCCGAGCTGCGCGAGAGCTACCGGGGCTTTACGCTCTACCCGAACACGGTCTCGTTCTCGAATTTCACGGTCGAGGGTGCGCCCGCCCTGTACGGGGGGTATGAGTACAGTCCGCAGGAGATGAACAAAAGGAAGGACGAGCTTCTGAACGAGAAGTCCAACGAGGCGCAGAAGGTCGTCCCCAAGCTGCTGTCCGCCGCCGGGTGGAATGTCACCGTCGCGGATCCCGTGTATACCAGTTACGGGAACATCGTCAGCAAGGATTTCCTGAGCGACTGCCCCGGTGTCAGGCAGGTGTTCACGGTCGGCAGGTACAGCAGCCGCTACTTGCTGGAGCATAATCTGATGGATGTGGGGCTTGACAGGTTCGTGAGGAGGGGCATCATAAAATTCTTCGTGCTGCAGGCCCTCTATCCCCCGGTGCGCTATTACTATTACGCGCACGGACGCTCGTATACGAACACCTCCGTTCCCTCCACTTTCCTCGATGACTATTCGACCCTGTATTATCTTTCCGATTTGACCGATACCGAGGCCACAGGGAACACCTATACGATGCTGTATAACTTGACCGCGCACGATGTCACGCCCCTCATGGAGCCGGACTATCACCCTGTCGGCGGAGGACAGGATTTGCTAGCCAAGGAAAATATCCATACGCCCTACCCTTATCAATCAGCTTCTGACCTTATCCATTACGAGTGCAATGCCACCGCCTTTATTCAGGTTGGCAGGTGGCTAGACTTCCTTAAGGAGTCCGGGGTATATGACAACACGCGCGTCATAATCGTGGGGGATCATGGTTTCGGAGTCCTGTCGAGATTCCCCGGACATTCGCTTCCCAATTCCGATTGCAGCTGGTTTCATACTGTTCTGATGGTGAAGGACTTCGGTGCGGACGGAGACTTTCATACTGACAGCTCTTTTATGACGAATGCCGATTCGGTCTGGCTGTCGCTTGAGGGGCTTGGTCTGGACATGACCAATCCCTATACGGGAAAAATGCTGACGCGGGGCGAGGACTTCAAGGCCTCTGGCGTGAATTTGTTCTTCTGTCTCAATAACAATCCCGGAAGCTATATCAGCTCCACCCAGTACCCCATCGACATACAGCGGGCTTACCACGTGTCGGACGACATCTTCACGGAGTCCAACTGGGTGCCACTCTCCGACTGGCTGGAGTCCCACCCGGAGGACACGCCGGAGGGAGTCGTCAGAGGAGCGGCGAAATGACGGACACGATGCTTTACATAGACCCCGGGACGGGGAGCATGCTCTTCTCGCTCATCATGGCGCTTGCGACGACGACGGTGTTCGTGGGGCGGGAAGCTTTCATCAAGCTCAAGTTCCTCCTGTCCGGCGGCAGGGCTAGGAAGGCTGATTCCAAGCGGATACCCATCGTCATATACAGCGACCACAAGAGGTACTGGAACGTGTTCAAGCCCGTCTTGGACGAGGCGGAGCGGCGGGGGGTGGACATAACCTACTACACCCAGTCCGCGGACGACCCCGCCCTGTCCGAGCCGTACGCGCACATAAAGGCGGAGTTCATCGGGGAGGGGAACAGGGGCTTCGCCCGGCTGAACTTCCTGAAGGCGGACGTCGTGCTCTCGACCACGCCGGGGCTGGACGTGTACCAGTGGAAGCGCAGCCGAGACGTTGGCTTGTACGTACACATACCCCACACGGCGGACGAGCTTTTGGGCTACCGTATGTTCGGCATGGATTCCTATGACGCGGTGCTGCTGACCGGGGAATTTCAGGGAGGGTATATCCGCCGTCTTGAGAAGCTGCGGGGCGAGAAGGAGAAGGATCTTGCCGTGGTCGGGAGCACCTTCCTTGACGGCATGCGGGCGAGACTCGGCACATCCGGGACACACCCGTCAGCTGGCGGCAGGCTGTCCGTCCTTCTCGCGCCCTCATGGGGGAAGGATGCCATCCTGTCAAAGTATGGCGGAAGGATACTGGACGCGCTGCTGGCCACGGGCTTCGACATAACGATACGCCCGCACCCGCAGACGCTCTCGTCCGAGAAGGACATCGTCGGCCCCCTGCAGGAGAAGTACCCGGACACGGAGATGCTGCACTGGAACTATGGCAACGACAATTTCCCCGTGTTGGAAAGGTCGGACATACTGATTACCGATTTCTCGGGAATCATCTTGGAATATGCGCTTATATTCGGCAAGTCCCTCATCTATGCCGACACGCAACTGGACACGTCGCCCTACGACGCGGCATGGATAGACGAGCCCGTCTGGAGGCTGAGAATACTGCCCGAAATCGGCGTGAGGCTTGACGAGGCAGACTTCCCCAACATGAGGGAGCTTGTCGAGAACGCCGTGAGGAGCGAGGCCCAGCGGCGGAACCGGGAGAGAATCAGCGGCGAGGCATGGCAGAACAAGGGCCGGGCGGCGGAGGCGGTGCTGGACTACCTCGTGGCAAAACAGCAGGAGCTTTCGCACGCGCCGGAAGCCGGCGTGAGCGGCGGAAAGGCGAGCTGACAGGAGGAGAATATGGAAAGCGAGCACAGGAGAAAGAGTATTCGGAGACGGACAGGTGGTACACGATAATAGAGAGGTAGCGTAGCATGCAGGCAATAATCCTTGCGGCGGGGATGGGGACGAGGCTCGGCCCTCTGACGGCGGAGAACACGAAGTGCATGGTCAGGGTAAACGGCGTCACGCTCATCGAGCGGCTGCTCGGGCAGCTGGAGGGGCTGGGCCTGTCCCGTATCGTAATCGTCACGGGCTACAAGGGGGATAAGCTCCGCGGCTTCGTCGGCACGCTCGGCACAAGGACGAAGATCGTCTTCGTGGACAACCCCGTGTACGACAGGACGAACAACATCTACTCGCTCTACCTGGCCCGGGACTACCTGCTGGGGGAGGACACGCTGCTGTTCGAGTCCGACACCATCCTCGAGGACGGCGTGGTTGAGGGGCTGCGGGACGACCCGAGGGAGACGCTCGCGCTCGTGGACAAGTACGAGAGCTGGATGGACGGCACGGTCGTCAGGCTGTCAGGGGACGACGGGATACTGGACGTCATCCCCGGCAAGGAGCTCGACTTCTCGGAGGCCGCCCGCTACTACAAGACGGTGAACGCCTACAAATTCAGCAGGGAATTCTCGGGGAAGTACTACGTGCCCTTCCTCGAGGCCTACATCCACGCCGTGGGGAGCAGCGTCTACTACGAGAACGTGCTGCGCTTCCTGACCATGCTGGACGACACGGGGGTACACGCGAGGCGGCTTGACGGGGAGAGGTGGTACGAGATAGACGACCTGCAGGACCTGGAGATAGCGTCGATCATGTTCGCGCCCCCCGACGGGCAGCTCGCGATGCTGCAGGGGTCATACGGGGGCTACTGGAGCTTCCCGAAGCTGATGGACTCCTGCTACTTGGTCACGCCCTACTACCCGCCCGAAAGGCTCGTCGAGGAGATGCGGGCGAGCCTGCCCGCGCTCCTGACGCAGTACCCGTCCGGCATGGAGCGCAACTGCCTTCTGGCGGCCAAGAACCTCGGCATACGGAGGGAGTATGTCGCCGTGGGCAACGGGGCGGCGGAGCTGATACGGTCGCTGTGCTCCTACCTGGGGGAGGGCGGCGGGAGGCCGGGCATCATCAGGCCGACCTTCGAGGAGTACCCGAACCGCCTGGCGGGGGAGCCGGCCGTGATGCGGGCTGGGTGGCCAGACTTCTCCTACACGGCGGACGACGTCATGTCCTTCTTCGGCGATACCCCCGTCCGGAGTCTCTTCCTGATAAACCCGGACAACCCGTCGGGGAACTACATCCCCAAGGCCGGCCTGCTGCGCCTGGCGGCCTGGGCGGAGGGGAGGGGCGTGCGCCTCGTCGTGGACGAGAGCTTCTCGGACTTCGCGGACGAGGAGGACAACTCCCTGCTGCGCGACGGCATACTGGAGTCGTACCCGCACCTCGTCGTCGTCAAGAGCATATCCAAGTCGCACGGTGTGCCGGGGGTCAGGCTGGGGGTGCTCGCTGGCGCGGACGAAAGGCTCATATCGTTCATCAAGAAAGACCTGCCCATCTGGAACATCAACTCATTCGGGCAGTTCTACCTGCAGATAGCGGGGAAGTACCGGGGGGACTACGCCCGCGCCTTGGGCCGCTACCGGGCGGAGCGGGCGAGGTTCGTGGCCGCGCTCGGGGGGATCCCCTACCTGCGCTGCCTGCCGACCCAGGCGAACTACGTCATGTGTGAGCTTGCGGGCATGCGCTCGGCTGACCTCGCGCGGGAGCTTCTGGTGCGGGACAGGGTGCTCATCAAGGACCTGACCCCGAAGATTGGGGACGGGAGGCAGTACATCAGGCTCGCCGTCCGGGACACGAAGGACAACGACAGGCTCGTGGGCTTTTTGCGGGAATTCGCCCGCTAAGGGGACGATTCCATGACATTCCTTGTTACAGAGCCTGTTTCAAAAGTCGGTTACTTTTGAAACAGGCTTGCAAGAACCTCATTGGCACTATGTGCCGTTGCGGTTCTTGAGGTGAATTTTGACCAGTTTCAAAAGCCCGTCTGGACTTTTGAAACTGCTTCCACAATCTTTACAATCACTTTTTTTTTGGGGGGGGGAGGAAGGCATTTAGGTAAATTCCACTATATCGAAAAGGATCGAATGGATTTATTATAATAACAGTGCGGGTTTAAGACGACTCGCGGTGAAATTAGGAATTCTTTTCCAAATTATAGGAGAATAAGATGAAGAAAGTAATGCAGTTCGTTCTTTCGGGATGTTTGGCTCTCGCCCTCGCGGGATGTTCCAAGCAGCAGGGTGGTTCCTCCAGCCCGTCTGCCTCGTCCGGTTCATCCGGCTCTTCCGGCTCTTCAGCTAAGCAGGAAAAAGTCATCACCTTCTGGCACCTGGATACGACAGATGCACAGCAGGCTGCATGGCGGACGATTGCCGACCGCTTTGATGCAAAGCATCCCGGCGTAAAGATTGAAATTACCGTTCTTGCGAACGATTCTTTCAAGCAGAAGCTTTCGACTGTCATGCAGTCTGGCTGGGCCCCGGACGTGTTCCGCTCATGGGGCGGCGGCGGAATGTATGATCAGGAGGATGCCGGCATGCTCCGCGACATTTCCGGC
>JAFSSU010000219.1 GCA_017450845.1 Treponema sp. | reverse complement strand
GGGCCTTTCCCCTGATGAGATAGCGGGCTTGTAGCGCGAGCCAGGGCTTATGAGGGGCAAGGACTCCATCATCCGTATGATTGCACAATGCCACGCCCCCGTGATAAAAGGCGTTCCTTGCGTTCGTGAAGAACAACAAGGCTGAATCTTCGCTGCCTTCAGCGGCTTGAAGGATGCGACGTTTAACAAGATGTATTTGCAAGGAAAGTACGGGGCCGTTCCTGACATCAATGGATTGCCGCCAAGGGCAACAGCCTGGACCTGGGCCTTATCCGCGACGAAAGCATCCTGGACTACGAGGACCTTCCCGCCCCAATCGAAAGCGCGGAGGACGCGATTGCCCAGCTTGAGATGGCCGCCGATTTGATTCGTGATGCAGTAAAAGAACTGGAGAAGGTAAACAAGCTGTAGTTTTATTTGACAGGAGAGTATATGACAGATATTGAATTAAAATATGAACTCCCTGCTGAATGGGGAAAAAGCATAATTATTCTTTTGATGAACTTGTTAAATCTGTTGAAGATGTTCATAATGCCTCTTTTCATTCTGCTGTAAAAGCCGTAAATCGTTTTGCAACCTCATATTTCAAGGAAAATGAAATGCATGACGGATTTCTTGAAAAAAAGAAACAATGAAAATGGAACATACGGAGAACAAAATATAATGGCAAAGAAAGCTGAGATAGAACAGACAGAAATAGAAGCACCGTATGAACTGCCGGAAGGCTGGAAGCGGAGTCCTATGGAACATGCACCTTCTATGGCTATACTGCCTGCTGCTGGTGCTGATACGAAAAATCGAGAAAGGAAGGCTCTTGGAGAAAGGAGCCAAGACACCCCTATGGCTGGCAGCCTTGTTCTATCAGAACGGAGCGAATTACGCTGACAAGCCCGTAAACCGGAGCCCATGACATTATTGCGTTGTGACCTTAGAAAAGGCTTACGGCCAAAACTGGAAGCTCACCAGTGAATTGTCCGAGTTTTCACCAGTGAAATTGTCCACGGCGTAAAGCCGAACGGTTAAAACCTGAACGTCGCGGTCAAAGACTGCCCGTTAAAGGAAAGAACGCTTTGCCCCCTGTACTTGACAGCAGCGATTTTTTCGTGGATAAAAGGCACAAGAAAGCCTATGGCAGATCCAATAACCGCGCCCGCCGCGACATCGGTCATAAAGTGGTTGCCGCTCGAAACACGCATAAAAGCCGTCGCGGTTGCCAGCGCGTATGAAGTGATCAGGACCGGCACCTTGAACTTGGACTCCGGAAAGTACTTCCAGAATGTGTAGGTCGTAAAAGTCGCCCCAAGAAAGGCATCGGTCGTATGTCCGCTGGGAAAAGAAAGCTTCCAGTCCCCGCTTTCCACCCCCTTCTCATCCCATTCGTCCGTGTACATGTAGGGGCGTGTCCTCGTGAAAGTCGTCTTCATGATATTCTTTATTCCGGTGCTCAGCAGCCAGCTTTCCGCATACATCACGCCGACAGTCGCAAGTTCCCTCGCAGGGAAGTTCTTGACTATTGTTTCCGTCAGGTAAATTCCCACAGGAAGGGCCAAAAGAGTCGCTGCCGGTCCTATGTTACCAAGGTCGTCCAATGTCTTGTCGTAGCCGTTGAACCACAGCTTGTCAAAGCTGTTGATATCCTCTTCTTTGAACTTTACATCGCCGTCATAACCTTCGGCATCTTTACGGATAACCGCTGCCGTGGCAAAAAGCCCCGCGCCAGCAAGTCCAAGGCCTATGTCGGCAAATACGTTCAGGGCAAATGGAGAGCTTTCTTTCGTGGCTGCACAGCGTTCCTTGTCAGGAAAACTCAACCCGGTATCCGCAAAAATTGGGCCCGGCAAAAGCAAGAAAACGGATGCAAGAAGGAGCACGTTGCGAAATTTTCTAAAAAACAACAGAGAATTGCATAAAAAATTATCTATTTTCATGCAAGGAAAACAAAAATAAAAAAGACACAGTTACAGTTAAAAATGCAAAATCTGCTACAGCTCCGACTGCTCCCAGTCGCAGGCGGACTCAAGAACCCGGGCGAAGGCCTCAAGCCCCTCCTTGTCTATTCCTGTAAAACGTCCGGCGATCGGGCTGTCGATATCAAGAACACCGCATATATTGCCGTCCTCGCCGTGAAGGGGGATTACGATTTCGGAGGATGCCTCTCGCCCTCAATGATTCCCCTGGGATTTCCACGCATCACCTCGCATGTCTTGTCCATCCAAGCCCTCCTTAATACGCAGCTGACCAGAATAAAAAAGCCCTTGGAGAGCAAAAGCTTTCCAAGGGCTTGTCATACCACATGAAATCTGTAATTTCCGCTCCTACTTTATCTTCCAGACCTTGCCCTGGCTCCGGCCGAAGATCTCGTCCTGGTACATGCACTCCGCCGTAGCCGACGGCGTCTCGTACTCGCCCGAGCGGACGGCGCGGAAGAGGAAGTCCACCTGCTGGAAGCCGATGGGGAAGTAGTCCCAGAAGTACTGCACCTCGCTGTCGTAGATGCCCTGGTAGCTCAGGCCCCAGTTGTAGTCATCGTCATAGTATCCGTAATCGTCATAGCCGTAGCCGTAATCGTCGTAGTAGTCCTCGTCGTCACGGGCCTCCGGCTCCCCGTGGTAGCTTCCGGTCGTGACGAAGGCGGCGTTCAATATCTCGCTTCCGGCGGGGACCGGCACGCGTACGGCGACGAACTCGCGGTTGCGGGTCGTGGAGATGTATACCTTCTCGCGGTAAGTCCTGCCGGCCTCAAGCTCGTCGCCCGAGACCAGCTCGCCGGTCTTCACGTCGTATATCTCGCTGAAGATGCAGATACCCTCGTCGCGGGCGTACTGCCTGGCCGCGGGCAGGGCGTACCTCATGCTCGCCGTGTAGAAGAGGGTTCCCGTGCCGTCCTTCTCAAAGACGAGCGGGAGCTCCTCCCCCTTCTTGAACTTGGACAGCGCGTCCTTGTCCAGCGTCGCGTCCACGGCCTCCGCCGCCACGCCCTTGAACGAGCCCTTCGCTATCTCCTTCTTGTCAAGCAGGGCCTGGGCGGTGAAGTTCAGGTCCTCAAGCTTGTTGCCCCTGATGTACTGCCGGATCGCGATGAGGACGCGCGCGGTCGCGGCGGTGCTGGTCCAGTAGCCCCTTCCCGCCTTCTGGAGCTCCAAAAGCTCGTAGACGAGGTTCTGGTTCAGGGAAGCAGCCGGGTCCAGCGCGGTGTAGAGCTGGAGGGCCAGGGCGAACTTCTCCGACTGGTCGCTGAAGAAGCACCACTGCGAGCCGTCCCAGCCGTGGCTGAACGACGCGCCCCTCGTGGTCAGGCTGATGTTGCCGCGGAGCGCGTCCGCGAACTCCCGGGCCTTGTTCACGTTGCCCATGCTCAGGCAGGCCAGGCCGCAGAGCGCGAGGCACTCCGACGAGGAGCCGCAGCCCTCCTTTATCTTGGACAGGTTCGCGTTGGAGACGGTCGCACCCAAAAGGCTCGCCGAGTAGTAGTAGTGGGCGGCCTCGTAGCAGGCCCAGCTTCCCGGCTCCTTGTCCTTCAGGCAGTGGTTGCCCTGCATGACCAGGTAGTCGGCGAGTGCGTCTATGTTGAAGGAGCTTATGTCGATCCCGCCGTCGTCGGCGAGGGCGAGGATCTCCGCTATGCGGGCGGAGACGAAGGGGCTGCTCCTCGTGCCGCTCGGCCAGTAGGGGAAGCCGCCGTCGTACTTCTGGTACTGGGCCCAGCTCTTTATCTCCTTGGCCGCGACGCTCGCGGGCTTCTTGACCTTGCTGTCCAGGCCGAAGACCTTGATGTAGTCGCCGAACGCGACGAGCGGAAGGATGCGGGACGACCGCTGCTCGAGGCATCCGTAGGGGTAGTCGAATACGTAGCCCACCGCCTCCTTGAGCACGCCCAGGCGGGTCGGGTCAAGCTGCACGGTGAACTGCATGTTGCCGTCCTCCGCGTCGGCGGGAAGGACGAGCCTCTCCTCGACGGAGTCCTTGCCCTTGTTCCCCTCGCCGCGCACCTGGCCGACCGTCGTCACGGTCTCGTAGATGTAGGGCTTCTCTATCTCGAGCGGCAGCAGGACCTTCTCCTTGAGGACGTCGCTCCTGACGGTGAACTCGAGCGTCACCCATCCTTCCTCGACCGCGTCCAGGCTGAACATCAGCGGGCTGGTCTTGCCCGCGGGCACGGTGATGCTCTTGGTCGGCTCGCCGGAGAGCACGGCCTTCCCGGCCTTGCGTCCCAGCTCGCCCTCAGCAGTCTCGGTGACCGTGTCGCCCTCATGCAGGGTCATCATGACCGTGACCTTGTGGTCAGTCCCGTCTATGTTGGAGATGACGCAGCCCGCCTCGCCCTTGTCGTGGACGCGGAGCCTGCGCGGCAGGGCGGTCCTGACGGACACGGGGTTCGCGACGCTCATCTCGCTCTCGCTCAGGGCGAAGTTGTCCCCCTGTATGCCGACCGCCGTGATGCGGTAGGCCGTGAGCGAGTCGGGCAGCGTGAACTCGCACACCGCGTCGCCGTTAGCGTCGGTCATTATCTGCGGCACGAAGAGGGCCGTCGGGTCAAAGTTCTTGCGCTCGTTGCCCTTGTCGCTGTCGCCTCCGACCAGGTTCTTTATCTCGTAGGTCACCGGGTCGATCAGGTAGGCGCGGGAGTCGCCGCCCTTCACGCAGTCGGGGAAGAGCCACTTCCGGTAGAACTCCTGTATGGGGTCCGGCACGTGGTAGTTGATGAGGTCGATCACGCCCCGGTCAACCGCCATGACGGTCAGCTCGGCGTTCGCGAGGGGCTTGCCGCCCTTGCTCGCGTGCACCGTGATTTTTGCCTTCTCGCCCGGCTCGTAGTTGGGCTTGTCGGTCCTGATGTCCACGTCGAATTCCTTCGAGGTCGGGTTTACGACCAGCTCCGCCACGCCGAACAGGCCCTTGGGCTTGTCCACGTCGGGGGTGTCGAAGTCGTTGACGGGCTTGCCGCTCCGCTTGGTGTAGCTGGAGAGGGTCACGTACATGACCGGCACGTAGTCTTCCTTTACCGGGACCTCAAGCACGGTCGTCGGGCTGTCTATGACGCGGATCTCCTGGGAGATGATTCCCTCGCGCTCTATAGTCATCAGGTAACGTCCGGCGGGAATCGTCGACTGCACGAGGATCTGGGCGGTGTCGCCCACCTCGTAGCTGTCCTTGCCGGTCTTCATCTTTATCTGCTCGTCGTCGTCGCGGTTGCCCCAGTACCAGTCGGAGCTTATCACGTAGAAGGAGTACTCGGTGACGACGTCGCGCCCCTTGCTGTCGGTCGAGGACACGCGGAGGTAATACTCGCCCCCCTTCTCCGGGGTGACGGTAATGCCCGTCTCCTTGTCCGTGCCGGAGAGGCTCGTCTCGCTCTCGCTCTCGGTGACGATCTCCTTCTCGTAGCGGGTGTTGACCGCCCCGCTCCATGAGATCTGCTGCACCTGCTTCCAGTCCTCGCGGAGGAGCTCCACCTTGAGCTTCTTCTGGGAGGGCAGGTCGCCCGCGAGCGGGGCCTCGCCGTCGGGCGTTATGCAGACGTATGAGAAGCTGACCTTGTCGCCCTTCTTGGGGAAGCCGTTCCCGTCCGTCCTCCTGACGCCCAGGTAGTAGCGGGCGGGGTGGACCATGACGGTCGCGGTGGAGGCGATCTGCTGGCCGCCCTGGTCGTTCACCAGGGTCTGCACGCGGTAGTTGTAGGGGCTTCCGATTATCTTCTCGCCGCCGGACTTCTGGCTGACGGATGCCCGCCCGTCGTCGTCCAGCGCGCCGGAGTCGGAGTCCAGGCTCGTGTAGTAGTCATAGCCCTGCTCGGGGCCGAAGCGGAATCCGTCAAACCTGCTGCCTTTAGGACGGAAGAAGCTCTTCTCGCGCGACCAGCTGGAGTCGTAGGAGGAGCCGGCCATGCTGCCGCCGCCCAGGTAGGAGGCCTTCACGTCCACGGAGACGGAGTCGCCGGAGTAGAAGGTGACCGACGGGGCGAGGGAGCTGACCTCGAACCTCAGGCGCTCGAAGAACTGCACCTGGAAGTAGCAGTAGTCGGTGTAGGTCCCCCCGTCGGGCCTCTCCCTCTCATATTTTATCCGGTAGTCGCCCGGCTCCAGGTCGGCGGGCACGGTGAATGAGCCGTAGAAGGTCCCGTTCTCGCTCGTCCTGCCGCTGGAGGTCCAGTAGCTCTTGCCGTTCCAGGAGCCGTCCGTCAGGGTGAGCGTGTAGTTTCCCTTGTATGCGGAGTACTTGCCCGACACCAGGTTCTTGTCGTAGCCGCGGAAGGAGAGCTTCTCGCCGGGCTTGTAGAGGCCGCGGTCGGTGAACATGAAGGTCACGCCCCTCGGCGTCACCGCGTCGCGCATCGGCTCGTAGTTGCTGATTCCGCTGCGCCAGAAGTCGTGCGAGTCCGCCCGGTAGACCACGCGGTCGTCGGAGGTCTTCGCCTCTATATAGAAGCAGTAAACGGAAGTGTCCGGGAAGGCGTAGCTTATGGTCGCGAAGCCGTCCTTGTCGGTCCTGGCCGCGCTTCCCAGCTGGCGGAATCCCGTCAGGCTGACGGTGTCCAGCGCGGAGTCCCTGTCGGACCAGCTGGAGGGAGCCGCGTAGACCTTGACCTCCGCCCCGGGAACGGGCTCGCCGGTGGAGAGCCTGGTCACCATGACGGCGGCGGAGTCATAGCCGTAGCGGGCGGTCACGCCCAGGTCGGTCACCTGCACGGTCTGGCTGTTCCTAGTGACATCAGTTTTCTTTACCTTGACGTCCGTCCGCCAGTCCGTGTACTTGTACTCGTATGTCATCTCCGCGTCGAAGCGGACGGTCCCGTGGTACTGGTCGCCTGATTTCGTAAGGTAGGGCTTGAGGTCCACGCCCTCTATGACGGAGACGTTCTGGGGAATGACGTCCGGGTCCAGCACCGTCGTCCCGGCGGCGGAATCCTGCGCCCTGCCCTGGTTGTCCGCGACGGCCCTGACGCTGTAGCTGGACGGGGCCTTGACGTTCTGGTGCTCGAAGGCGAGCTTGGGGTCGAACTCGGCCTCAAGTATCTTCAGGCCCGAGTCCTTGAAGTAGGCGAAGCTCCTCGCGTCCGGAACCTCAACCGAGAAGGTCCCGTCGTCGTTCGTCTTGCGCCCGTACACGTCGAAGAAGCCCGGCTTTATAGTGATCGTATACTGGGAGCCGAACGTGACCGGCAGGGAGTGGACGATCAGCTGTTTGCCTGACACTTTTAGGTTGTCCGCCGTGACGGGCTGGCCCAGGCTCGTCGTGATGAACTTGGCGAGCTCGGCCTCGCTGTCCTGCTTGAGCAGGCTGGTGAAGCGGAAGGCGACCGGGTTGACATATTTGCCGGAGACATAAGGCTCCGGGTCGAAGTCGTCCAGGGCGAAGGGGACGAGCGTGTGGAAGTGCCTGTCCTGCCTCTCGCTGGTCTGGTAGCAGTCCGCGTCCGCCATCGCGCCCTCGTCGAGCGTCACGTAGATGTCCGTGTCCTCGGGCGGCAGGGCGGAGAGCTTCAGGCGGAGGCTGTTCTTCTTGTCCTCCTGGCTCGGGGAGAACTTGAGCTCCTCCTCGCCCGCCGTAACCTTAATGTATTTGGAAACAACGTCCTTGTTGACCGGGAAGTTGAAGGTCAGCATGATGTCGCGGGCGGCCTCCGGGGGGACGCTCTCGCTGTCCACCCAGGCCCCCTTCCGCACGTCCTCCCAGCCGGGGACTATGGCGCGGAGCTCGAGCTCCTCCGGGTGGAAGGAATACTCCAGCTGCCCCTCCACCTGCTTGCCGGTGACGGACTTAGCGTCCTTGCTGACCTTTATCGTGTAGACCTTCTGGGGGATCACCTCCTCCTTGGCCTCGAACGAGAGCAGGCTGGTGCCGTACCAGCGGAACACGCCCTTGAGCGGCGGCTCTATCGTGACGAGGTCGCTCCTGTCGCTCGGCTCGCCCAGCTGCTGCAGGGCGATCGCTGGCTCCGAGAACTGCACCTGTATGGAAGGATACTTGACGCCCGAGGGAAGGACCTCCGACGGGCTCACCGCGACGACGCGGAACTTGCCGTCGGGCGAATAGGATTTCTCCGATGAATAGGTCAGGGCATTGGCAGCCAGCACCTGAGCCTTCTTCTTGCAGCCATTGAAGCCTAAAGCTATTAGCACGCAGGCGGCGGCCAGTGCCAGCCCCCTGCCTGAAAGCTTCCCAGACAATTTCATTTTCACTTTTACCCCCGGTCGGATAACGCTATATCTTATATAACAAGCTCGTTACCCGGAGGAAACATAATATAATATATGGAAGAAAGAGACAAGGGCGGGCCAGGGACAAAAAACGCCCCGTGCCCGCCGGGGCCGGCACGCCCTGAGCCCCCCACTTCTACAAACAGTATCTTTCTGCTATACTGCCCCCATTGGAGTAGAATATGAAGAACATTTCCGACCTTATGGGAATCAGGGAGGGCATCCGCGTGGTGGACGCGACCCTCCGCGACGGCGGCCTGGTGAACGACTTCCGCTTCACCGACGAATTCGCCCGGAAGCTCTACCGGACCAACATCGAGGCGGGCATAGACTGCATGGAGGTCGGCTACAAGGCCTCCAAAAAGCTATTCGACCCGGACAAGTTCGGCCTGTGGAAGTTCTGCGACGACGAGAAGGTCGCCGGCGTGCTTGGGCCCAACGACGACGGCAGGATAAAGCTCGCGGCGATGGCGGACGTGGGCCGCTGCGACTACAAGGAGGACATAAGGGAGAAGGCCGACAGCCCCCTGGACGTCATCCGCGTCGCCTGCTACGTCAACCAGATAGCGGGCGCGGTGGACATGATAGAGGACGCGAAGAAGAAGGGCTACACCGTCACCTGCAACATCATGGCAATCTCGACCGCGCAGGAAGGGGACGTGCGCGTCGCCCTGGAGATGCTCGGCCGCTCCCCGGTGGACGTGATATACATCGTGGACAGCTTCGGCTCCCTCTACCCCGAGCAGATAGCCCGCATCACGGCCCTGTACAGGGAGTACGCAGACAAGTACTCCAAGAAGCTCGGGATACACTCCCACAACAACCAGCAGCTCGCCTTCGCGAACACGATCGAGGCCCTGGGCGACGGGGCGGACTGGCTGGACGGCACCTACTCCGGCATGGGGCGGGGAGCGGGCAACTGCTACATCGAGAGCCTGCTCGGCCTGCTCAGGAACCCCAAGTACAGCATCTACCCGGTCATCCGCTTCGTCGAGGAGGAAATCCCCAAGCTCAGGAAGGCGGGGGCGGCATGGGGCTACGACCTGCAGTACCTGGTGACGGGCATCCTGAACCAGCACCCCCGGGCCGCCATCGCCTTCACCAAGGACAAGCGGCACGACTACTCCGAGTTCTACAAGGACATGCTCTCGCAGGACTAGCGGGGCGGGGTCCCCGGCGGGGGGCCGATTTAACTGGGAGGCCCCCGCGTTGTTTCCGATAATATGAGCGTGAAAATTTCCAGATCCTTCATGGCGGCGGGTCTCTGCGCCGTCCTCTCCCTCCCGGCCGCATCCCCCCAGGTACCGAACCAGTCGCGGCAGCTCCGCATACAGATATGGTCCGAGCTCGACCCCTTCCCCGGGGGATTCGGGGACGAGGCCTGGGAGACGGACGATGACGCGCAGGACGGCCAGGAAGAGGCCCCCTCCGCCACGTCCCTCCCGTCCTCGGGCGGGACAGAGGCCCACGAGGCGGAGCGCGCCCGCCTCTACTCCTTCGCCATCGGCAGGGCGAAGGAGCTGACCCCCTTCTTCCTTTCAGGCATGCTCTCAGGCTGGACGTTCGACTACACCCCCTCCGACAAGGGGCGGGGCGTGGAGGAATTCTTCGAGTTCGGCGAGATAACGCCCTTCGACTGGTCCATGAACTCCATAGAATACAGGGACCCCCTCCCGGAGGACGAGAAGCTCCTCGTCTGGGCCTACTGCGACCGGACCGAGGTCCAGCAGCTGTCCTACCGCCGGTGGAGCAGCATCAACCTGCCCAAGGTGCGCGGGCGGGGCAGCGCGAGCGTCGCCAAGGGATTCGCGGGAATCAAGGAGTCCGTCGGCAGCGCGATACGCGACGCCGTCCGCGAGTACTGGCGGACCTACTCCCGCAACAAACCCAAAGAAATAACAGGGCGGGTGTTACTAATCGGGGTTCCCAGGGTTTATATTTACGAAGGTCAGTACAAGACAGACCTTGAATTTTTTTTAGAAACTGATAGAATAGTTAAGTATACTTACTTTTAACTAGACTAACTCAGTTTAGGAGGACACGTATGAAGAAGATAATGGCTTTGGTTGTGGCTCTCACGCTCACGACTTTTGGTGCTGTGTTCGCGCAGAACTTCGGAGGTACCACCACGGGCGGTGCCGAGCAGTCCGACAGCTACGCCGACAGGAGCACGCAGGACATCACCGTCGAGGACAAGTATGCCGAACTGCATCCGACCGCCAACACCGTCAAGCTGACGATGGAGTACACCCCCCTCACGGGCGAGGTCCACTTCTACTATGAGTGCCTTCAGGCCAGCTACGACCAGGGCGAGGCGATGAACACCGCCATGGGCGTGTTCCAGGACTTCGCCGCCGAGCACGGCTTCAAGCACTACTACTACAAGGCCAAGGACAAGTCCAAGTACTACAAGGACAAGGAGACCAAGCAGAGGATGGCCAGGTACAGCTCCTACGTCTACTTCACGAAGTAAAGCGCTTCGGCAGGCAAACGTAAGGAAGCATATAAAACGCGCCGGCACCGGGGACGGGCGTTCCCGGGCGGCAAGCGGACATTGCCGGCAATGGCAGGAACTGAAAACACTACTTCAAGAGGCGGGCATGAAGCCCGCCTTTTTTTGTCCCCTCGCCCCACCGCGGGGAACAGAAGTTACCCCCCCCCCTAACTATACCCGCATTTTCCCCTTGCAATATCGTTTGTCCTAATGTATAATCATCAGTATGGACGAAAAGATTCTGTTCGTTGCCGGTGACTCCGCAAACTTCCTCGTGCAGACGCTCATCGCCGCGCTCAAGAAAGAAAGCTACGAGGTGACCTTCTGCACCGCCAACGGCAGCATAATACGCGACATGCAGTCCCACGCGGACTATATGTCCCCCGATATAATACTCGTGTTCCTCGAGGACATCGAGAGCACCTTCAGCGACATATTCCCCACCCTCAAGAACCTGATGGGCAACGACCACAAGAAGCTCTACCTGATCGGCCAGCCCTCCGAGATCTCCCACGCCAAGGAATACATCGAGGAAGCCCTCATCGCCGGCGTGGTCGAGCGGCCCGTGACCAGCGAGAAGGTCATCGGCATGATCCGCACCAACAGCCTGAACTACGTCATCTCCCCGTCCGAGAAGTCCTACGCCGTCGACCCCCGCAAGAAGACCCTCCTGATCGTGGACGACGACCCCGTCTACCTGGGCGCGCTCAAGTCCTGGTTCATCAAGTTCTTCAACGTCATCGCCGAGGGAATCGGCACCGACGCGATAAGCGCGGCCAAGCAGAACCACATCGACCTGATGCTGCTGGACTACGAGATGCCCCTGATGTCCGGGCTCGAGGTCTACCGCTCGCTCAAGATGGAGCCCAAGACCGCGACGATTCCCGTCATCTTCCTGACCGGCAACGACAGCAAGGACGTGGTCAAGGAAATCCTTATCGAGAAGCCCGTCGGCTACGTCCTCAAGACGACCCCGCCGATGGTCATCATCCAGAAGGTGATGAACTTCCTGAACCCGCCCACCCAGACCTTCGTCAAGAAGTAACGCGGTTCCAGGCGCATGAACTTCACCGCAGCCCGGGCCAGGATACTGGCCGTGGACGACCAGGAGATAAACCTGATGGTCCTGGAGCGGCTCCTCACCCCGACCGAGGCAGGGATTGTGACCGCCACGGGCGGGCAGGAGATGCTCGACCTCCTCAAGAAAGAAAAATTCGACCTCATCCTGCTGGACCACGTGATGCCACCGCCCGACGGCCTGGAGGCGTTCCGCATGGCCCGCTCCATGGAGGGGAACCTGAACCTGGACACCCCCTTCGTCGCCCTGACCGGGAACGACATGCGCTCGGAAGGGGCAGACCCCTCGCTCCCGCCCCGCGAGGCGACCCGCGCCTACTACAAGGGGGAGGGCTTCGCCGACTACCTTCCCAAGCCCGTCCTCCCCGAGGACATGGAGAGGGTCCTGCTCGACCTGCTCCCCGCGGACAAGGTCACGCGGACAGGACAGTCCGCCCCGGCGGGCAATCCTGCCCCGGAGAGTGCCCCCGCCCCAAGGAAGGGAGGGCTCTTCGCGCGGATACAGGAGATGGAAGGGAAGGGAAATGCCGCGGCCCCCGCGGGCCCGCTCGACAGCGCGCACGGCCTGACATTCTCGGGCGGCGACAAGGAGATGTACCGGCAGCTGTTCAAGAACTGGGCGGACGCGTACATGGAGAACGGATACACGCTGCAGAGGAGCGCGAAGGAAGGCGACCTGAACGCCCACCGCATAGCGGCGCACTCGCTCAAGTCAAGCTCACGAATGGTAGGTGCGATGACGCTCGGGGACTTGTCGGAGAAGGCCGAGCATGCCGCCCGCGACGGCGACCTTGAGTATGTCAGGGAGCACGTCCCCGAACTTCTGGAAGCCTACGGGAAGGCGGTCGAGGCCGCCTCGGACTACCTGGCGAACTAACGACCGTAGGGCATTTTTTTTCACGAATTCACACGATTCCGCTGGACAAAGGCAAATACGGAATATATAATCGACAAATTGAGGGGATGAACCCGACGGATAATACGGTATGGAATCCGCTGAACCGTCCCCGCCCCGCCAGGGGAAGGGCGGCCCCGCGGAATCCTTGAGGAAGCGCGAGAAACTAAGTTTTCCACTCCTTCTCAGTTTGGATCGCAACCGCAAGCACAATCTTACCCATCGGGCGCCGGATCAAGCACCAGCTTGCTCCGGCATTTTTGTAGACGGGCAGAGCCTCCTCTGGCTGACGGAGGGGTTCCTGCGCACGGTCAGGGTACTGTGGTAGCAGCCCATCGGCCGGCCCGCGATGAGCCAGGCAAGCTCCTCCGCCGAGGAGACCCCCAGCTTGGCGAAGGCCCGGCAGACATAGGTGCGGACGGTGGAGGCCCCCGCCCCGAGGATGGCGGACAGCTCGCTGACGGAAAGCCCGCCGAGCCGGCCTCCCACGCAGAGGGCCTCGTTGTCGCTCAGGAGCGACATGCAGACGGGCGGGTCCACGAAGCGGTATCCCCCGCCGCGCAGGATGGAGCGCGACACGAACCTGCGCCCCGCCCTGATCGCGTCCCGGGCCTCGCCCAGCTCCTCCCTTCCCGACATCTCCCCGATTATGGCGGGAATCTCCCTCTTCATGCAGAGGCTCAGGCTGTAGGCGTTGACGAAGTCCGTCGCGACCGCCCCGATGACCGCCATGCCGCGCCCGTCCGCCGTCCGCACCGCGCTCTCGAGCTCCTGGAACTCCCGGCTCAGGTTGACCAGGAGAGAGGCCTCCCCGCCGCAGGCCATGCCCGCAAGCTCCACCGCGTTCATGCAGGGGACGAACTTCTTCCCCGGCCACAGGACCGACAGCTCGGACCCCATCATGGCGAGGTTGTGCGCGCTGAAACCGAACGCCACGACCAAGACTTTTTCTTCTATATACATACATTCCTCCGTCCCACCCGGAAAACTTTTATCCTTTATCATCGGGCGGTATGCCCATATCCTACAGCATGCGGCCCCCTCCGTTTTGTAGTAAAATCGCCAGACTTCCGGTACGGGGGAAATCCCCCCAGCCCCCCCGGTACCCCCGGACGCGGCTCAAGATTCAAAAGGTCCGTTCAGCACCGTCCTGCCATACCGACAGCGGGCCCTTGTGAAAGAGCGTGCACGCCAGCATTCAGCTATAAGCGCAGGTTCCGTGCAGTTATAAGTGCAGGTTCCGTGCAGTTATAAGTGCAGGCTCCGTGCAGTTATAAGCGCAGGCTCCGTGCAGTTATAAGCGCAGGCTCCGTGCAGCACCGTCCAGTCATACCAGCTATAACAGAGATGTCTCAGCAACTATGACAGGGCGGGTGCTTGCCTCCGGGGGCGGGAACGTATTCCCGCAGAGTGTCCCCATTCGCGGGCGGGTGCTTGCCTCCGGGGGCGGGAACGTATTCCCGCAGAGTGTCCCCATTCGCGGGCGGGTGCTTGCATCTGTATCATAAAGAACACCAAGGTCAAGGCCGTCAGTC
>JAFSSU010000024.1 GCA_017450845.1 Treponema sp. | reverse complement strand
GTCAGCTTGCCGGAAGGACAGGCATGTCCGGTCAGTACCCTGGCGGCGGCCCTGCCCCCCTCCTGCCCGCCCTCCCAGGCGTAGACGACGGCCTTGATGCTGCCACGGAAGTCCGCGTCATCAATCCAGCTTGTGTCCAGTATGCCTGACGTGTTCAGAACGACGCAGACGGAGGAGAACGCGGAGCAGACCGCCTTCAGGTTGGCCCGCTCGGTCTTGGTCAGCCGGTAGCTGCCCTCCTCGTCCTTGTAGTCCTTGTCCTCGCCGGAATTCCGACCGATGACGAAGACAGCCTTGTCCGAACGGCCCGCGGCAGAGCGGACAAGCCCGTCAGTCAGCTCCATCTCCTTCTGGCTGTACGGCTCGGCGGCCCAGAGGTTCCCTCCGTTGTCAAAGGGATTGTCCTTGAGCCAGCCCTCGTATACGGAAAGCAGATCCCTGTCCACGGAGGCGGAATTCCCGGCGGCCTCAAGTTCCACGAGGGAATCCACCAGGTTGGTCACGTACTCGCAGTGGACAGAGCCCCCCGACCCCGTGCCGCTCCGGTACCAGTCTTTCTGGCAGCGGCCGAAAACGCTCACCCTGTCGCTGGCGAGGAGTGGCAGCATGCCCCCATCGTTGCGGAGCAGGACGATTCCCTCCTGGGCGCACCCAAGGCATTTTTCCGAGAATGTCATATATTACCTGACCTTGAAGAAGATTCCGAGCAGTCCGATCGTAATGAGAAGCTGGATGATAAGGAACTTGATTAGCACCTGCGTGGGCGACCAGCCGTGGTTCTTGCGGTAGTGGTCGTGCAGGGGAAAACGGATGTTCGTGAAGATGCTGATGTGGAAAAAGCGCTTGAGGGCGACCTTGAGAAGCCCCATCCCCCCGTTGACGAAGATAATCGTGGACGTGACCAGGAACATGAAGGGGTTGCCGCTGACCATCACGCAGAAACCGATGTAGAAGCCCAATGCGCGGGAGCCCGCGTCGCCCATCAGGACGGAGCTGGGGAAGGCGTTGTGCCAGAGGTAGCCCATCAGCACGCCGACCAGACAGAATGTCATGAGGCCCCAGGACGCACCGGACTCCAGGTGCGGCACGAGGAGGTATGTGGACGTGTTCACGTGGCCCAGGACGATGTAGAAGCTTATTGCGAGCGTGAACAGAGCGAGGATGACCAAAGAGGAGCTGAGCCCGTCAACCCCGTCCGTGCAGTTTGTCGTATTGACGGAGACCCAGAGCATCACGGTGGAGATGCAGACGTAGAGCCAGACAGGAACTTTCACCGTGCCCGGCATGAAGGGCAGCCAGAAGGAAAGGGAGCCGTCCTCGTCCGCCATGAAACGGGCGAGCAGCAAGGAAGCGGCAAGGCAGAGAATCAGGTCAAGCAGGGCCTTGCGGTACTCGCCCCAGCCTCCAGTGCTGCGGTCGTCCAGGTAGCCTGTCAGCATCATCAGCCAGGTAAGGGCGAGCGCCCCCGCCTGCAACAGATTCAGGGGTATGAAAGCGACGCAGAGCAGGACAAAGAAGCTGATGAACACAACGCCCGCACCGGTCGGCTTGCCTTTGGCAGCCTCCTTAGACAGGGTGAACTCGCGGCCCCGGTCACGGGGCAGGAACTTATAGAAGGAAGGAAGGAATCCCTCGGTTATTACAAAAGCCGTATAGAGGGCGAAGACAATCAGTATCGCATAAGACTGCAAGAGCCTGGCAGGGCCGAAGTAGCCCTTGAGCAGGCCGCCGAGATAGTAAAGCATTTACCTATAGTATCAGAAAGGTCACAGAAATTCAAGGCGGACTCCTGCCGCTGAAAGCCGGGCATCCTACTTGCTGCCCAGGACAGGCAGGCCGGCCTCGTCAAGGAGGCCGTTCAGCTCATCCAGGTTCTGCTTCATCCGTATGCTGTCTCGGGCAAGCCTTGTGAGAGCGTCGGACGGCAGGAAGCAGTAGCCGGCGGTTTTGAGCATGGCGTTGGTCTCGTAAATGCCCTGACCCAGGGCGACCGCGAGGGCAATGACTGTCTCGCGGCTGGGGACGCACTTGCCGGAGATGACCTTGGAGTAGGCCTGCTTGCTCAGCCCCGCGGCCTTGTACAGCTCGACGTCGCTCAAGCCCTTGGAGTCTCGGGCTTCCCTGAGCAGGTCGGCGAACTGCAGCTCGTTCCGCCCCCGTATTCTGTTCAGCTCGTCCTCGTACACACCGTAGCTGAGCATGAGAACCTGCTCCACCGTGAGCTCCTTGTATTCCCTGTACAGGCCCAGGCAGCGGTTGTTCTCTTCCAGCTGCCTCAGGCTCCTGTCCACCAAGTCCCGGATTTTTTCCTCCAGGTCCGGGGGCAACCTTGCCGTAGCAGGAGCGGACTGGGTGGCAGAATTTTCCTTTCCTTCCATGCCATTCCCCGTCACATGCTCTCGATAAGCCATTCGACGTTCTTTCGCCAGGCTTTCTTCATGTATGTCTTGAGCGTCCCCTTCACGCCGAACTCCTTGTCTTTCCATACAGTCTCAGGCCCGCCCATCCTGGCCAGCGCGAGGCCGAACTTGCCGTCAACGGCCCTGACAAGCTGGACGGTCTTGCTCTTGCTGACCTGGATGCATTTTGTCATGTTGGCGGATGTCAGGAGGACCGCGCAGAAATTCTGCATGGCGTGGACCTTCAGTATGAGGGAAAGCTGCTTCTCGTAGAAATCCGTGTCCACGCTGTCCCACTGGTTTATTATGAGATACTTCTTGTCGGGAAGGCCCTCAAGTTCCCGCGCGTACAGGAGCCTGAGCGTTGTCTCCGCCTTCAGTATGTCCTCTCCCCGCACAAGGCACATGACGAGGTTCCGTCCGCCGCAGGAAAGGACGCGGAGATTCTCCTTGACCTCCCGCCCCTGCATGAAGAAATCCATGATTCCGTCCGCAGCGACAAAGATGCTCTCGTCCTTGCTGACGCTTTCCTTCTGCCGTGCGCTCGGATCCATTTCTAAAGTCCCGTCGTCGTCGGCGGTATCGTAGACATAGATGCCGTCGGGGAAATTCCGTTTTCCGCCGTCACTACCGTTCAGCAGGACAGGAGTCATCTCCTTTCCCGCCGGGGTGAAGCCGAAGACGAAATTACGTTCGGTCTTCCACAGGTGTCCCATCGTAACGAAGTTGAAGCATTTGTTCTCTATGGCGCGGGCCTTGTTGTACTTGTACCACTTGTCCCTCTCCACGTCCCCGCCCGTGCAGTTGACGATGATGTCCGCCCCGTTCAAGGCGTATTTCCTGCTGAACATCGCGTGGTTGCAGTCGTAGCATGCCGTCATGCCGATTTTGTGCCCCTTGTAGAGAACCGGGGCGAAGGCCTCTTCGGCATACGAAGGGTAGTCAGGCAGCTGGCAGGCGGACCAGCCCGTCATCGTGTGCTTGATGTAGTTCTTGCAGCGGGTCTCGCCGTTCCCCGCAAAGGCATTGGCCCAGACGCACACGATCATGCCCTTCCTGTCGTTGTTGCAGATGACGACCGCCCGGCCTATGTCCCGGCTGAATTCCAGCGTCTTTTCGTATATGCCCGCAAGCTGCCTACCGTCCAGAAGGTCGGCCTTATGGAAGTCCTCCTCAAATGGCACGCGGGAGAACTCCGGCAGCACCAGGATGTCTATGTCAGACTCCCGAACGGTAGTCATTGCCCTGTCAAAGCCGCCCCTAAGGCTGTCCTCAGCCTTCCCTTGCAAATACAAGCCAATTTTCACGGAATCCTTTGCATCGTTTGTCATAATGACATATTATTGCAGTCATGCGGACTTTTCAAGCCCGGTCAGCTGTTTTCATGCGGACAAAGGAAATTCATCGCGCACTTCCCCTCAGCTCCCGAGAAGCTGCGCCATCCTATGCACCCCGTACAGGGGAATATTCGTAAGCCAGCCGTCCCTGCGGAAATCAGAAAGGGATGTCCGGACGGAAAACTCATTCTGCCACTTCTGATGAAAAGCCTTGAGGCTCTTCGCCTGAAGGTTCTCGCTCGCCTTCACTTCCACGGGGACTATATGCTCGCCTATCTGGACAAGAAAATCAACCTCGCCAGAAGAATTCGGCGAGGAGTAATAGAAAGGATTCAGCCCGGCGCAGGATATGAGTTCCTGCAAGACGAACTGCTCGGTCAGGGCGCCTTTGAACTCAACGAAAAAAGCGTTATCGTCAAGGATTGTCTTTACATCGGTTCCTCCGAGCGCACCAAGCAGACCGATGTCCCCCATATAGATTTTGAAACTGTCCAGCTCCTCATAGGCTTTGAGCGGGTAGCCCGGCTTTGACACGCTGTGGACAAGGTGGACAAGGCCGCAATCAGAAAGCCACTGGATTGCAAGGGCGAAATCCTTTGCCCGGGAACCTTTTTTTACCTGCCCGTACACGAATTTCCGGTTTTCCTTTGCGAGCTGTGAAGGAAGTGAATTCCACACAAGGTTCAGGCGGGCACACAGCTCCGGGGAAGCGTACTTGGAAAAATCCTGCTCATATACGGCTAGCAGGGTTTTCTGTACAGCCCTGACGGAAAACCAGTCCTGCCCGGTTATGAAAGTCTGCACGACCTCCGGCATTCCGCCGACATAAAAATACTCTTTCATCCGCCGGACATAGCGGGATTTTAAGGCGCAGATTGTCTGCCAGTCCCCGCTTTCCAGAAGGGCAGACAGCTGCTCGTTTTCCACAGCCAGAAGGTACTCGGAGAAGGAAAGCGGATACAGGGTCATGATGTCAACCTTGCCGACCGGGAAATTCGTCCCGTTATGAAGGGCCACCCCCATCTGGCTCCCCGCCGCAACCACCGCATACTGGGGGGCTTCCTCGCAAAAATACTTCAGGCTGGAAAGCGCACGAGGCACTTCCTGCAGCTCGTCAAAGACAATCAGAGTCTCTTCCGGCCGAATGGGCACGCCAGTCTGCGCGGAAAGCGCAAGGACAAGGCGGGGAATGTCAAAGTCCCCGTCAAAGATCTGCTTCATAGCGGAATTGTTGTCAAAATTGACGTATGCCATGTTCTTGAAGCAACGCCTTCCGAATTCCTTCATCACCCAGGTCTTTCCGACCTGCCTTGCCCCCCGCAGGATGAGGGGTTTCCGCCTCGGAGAGTTTTTCCACTGGTTTAGTTTCTGAAAGACAGCCCGTTCCATACCGCTATATTACATTTTTAAGGCGGACTTTTCAAGCTGTGGCAACACTTTTCATGCGGACTTTCAGGGTTTGGAGTACATTTTTAAGGCGGACTTTTCAAGCTTGGACAACACTTTTCATGCGGACTTTCAGGGCGTGCTCACTGCCCCGTATCTTCCAGCCCCCACAGGCCCAGCCTCCGCTCCCTCGCGTAGTCCTCCGCCTGACTGAAAGATGCCATGTTCTGCTTGTTGAACTTGAACTTGCCGTAGTACCTGCCGTAGCCGTTCCGCACCAGCTCGTAGTTGAGCATGCTGCCGTCCTCCGCGTACAGATAGGCTAGGAGCCGCCCGTACCTGTCCTTGTAGGACGTGTCCCGGTCCAGCTTCAGAAGCATGTTCGTCCCGAGGCACAAACCCGTGTATTCCTTCGCCTCGTCCGCATAAGGCTGCCGGACCTTCTTGTAATATTCGGGCGTGTCCACCCCTATGAGCCGGATTCTCTGGCAGGCCTTGTCACATTCCGGAGGCGTCTCACCCAGGAATTCAACGTCCACCGTGTCACCGTCCACCACCTTCGTGACCCGGACCTCGTACAGCCGCTCGTAGACGGCACGGGGCGGCTTTTTGCCCGCCGCCACAAGAAGCTGCCCGCCTGACATCCACAGCAGGACAAGGAAAAGGAAGAGAAAGGAAAGTTTCCCAACAGAGCGCTTGCGGAGGTACTGCGCTATCCACAGGTCGCGGTTCGCGCTGATGGACGAGTCCATACGGGGATTCAACAACGCTCCCGTGCCGGCCTGAGAGGCGTATTCCTCCTCGCTCTTGAAGACCTTTTCTTCCATGAGCACATTGTAGCACATTTCATAGGAGCTGTACAGTGGACAAAGATTGTCGTTCCCGAAGCCCCCGGACTATGTCACATAAATCAGAGGTTCAGGAGAATTACGAGCGGCATTGTGCTTCCGGGACGAAGCCTTCTCCGGCCAGCGGACGGCCTCGCTATAATATTTCGATTTGTCTCGACAATGCTAATTCCGGGTAGCTATAATGAAATCCTTTTTCCCGGCTATTCATAATGGAATTTGCAGGAGACAATCAGCAGATTATCTTTTTCAACCTTGTAAACCAGACGATGCTCTTCAGTAATTCTCCGAGACCAAAAGCCTGAAAGTTCGTGTTTCAGCGGTTCTGGTTTTCCAGTGCCTGTAAAGGGTGTCCGCAGGATTTCCTTTATCAGGCTGTTCATCTTCTTAAAAATAGCCTTGTCGTCCCTCGCCCAATTCTGATAATCCTCAAAAGCTGGCTGTGTAAATGAATCAATCATAGTGCCCCTTCCTCTATGCTGATGAGATTCTTTTTTGTTTTTTCCCAGGGGTATCTACTATGATTGGGGGGCGATATTTATATATAGTGATTTAACTACGCTATATCTAGTGTTTTCCTCTCGCAGAAGAATATAGCCCCTGTTATCCACACAAACCCGCGTTTGTGGGGGCAGGGATTAGGCGGGATTGGGCGGGGAAAACCGCGGTTGGTCGGGGGAAGGGGGATAGAAAATCAGACTCAAAAAAAACATGAACCGTTCAGATTAGTAGGCCTCTTCCGGTATAAGCGTCAGGTAATATGGCCCATCTAATTATAGTAAACGCAGTTGAATAGCTGACAATAAGTCAACAATGTTGTATAATCCTCATAGGGGATAACATGAGGAAAAGAG
>JAFSSU010000218.1 GCA_017450845.1 Treponema sp. | reverse complement strand
TTGGACTGGCCTGATGATGTCTCGGACAGCTTGCGGATCTCATCCGCGACGACGGCGAACCCCTTGCCGGACTCGCCCGCATGGGCAGCCTCGATCGCGGCGTTCATGGCGAGCAGGTTGGTCTGCTCGGCTATGTTCGCTATGACGCTGTTAGCCTCGCTCAGAAGGTTTGACTGCGTCTTTATCTCGGAAATCTGCGACTGAAGCGCCTCCTGCGTCCTGGCCCCGCTCTCCGCGTCCCTCGCGAGGAGCCCGAAGGAGTCCGCCATCTTGTCGACGGAGCCGTTCACCCCGCCTATGTTCCCTATCATCTGCTCGACGGCGGCGGAGGCCTCCGATACGGACTGGACCTGCGTGGCGACGAGGGACTCCAGCCCGGCGATGCTGCCGAGTATCTTGCTGACCGAGGCGGAGGTCTGCTCCACGCTGTCGTTCTGGGAGGAGAGGTTCCCTCCCAGGCTTTCTATGCTGGCGATGATCTGCCCGATCGCCGCCGTCGTGTCATCCGTCCCCTCCTTGAGCGACCGGCCCGCCGCCATCAGGGAATTCTTGGACTGCTTCATCGTCGTTATGATGCCGCGCATGACTCCGGAGAACACGCCGAGGCTCTCGACGACGGCATCGACCTCGAAGCTCTTGTCCGTGCGGGAGGCGGATATTCCCCCGGCTTCCGTGAAGTCCCCGTCGGCAAGCTTCTTTATGGAAGGGACGATGTCCCGTATCGGGTGCGTTATGGAGCGGACGACGGCTATGATGATCAGCACCGCCACGACAAGGGCGAGGCCGCCGATCAGCAGCGTATAGGACAGGATTCGGTTCCTGAGCGAGAACGCCTTGTCCTTGTGCTGCACGGTTATCACGCCCCAGCCGTCGGAGCTGCCCTCAAGGCTGACGGGCGAGTAGGCGATGAAGGAGTCCGCCCCGTCAATCTCGGCCTCATCCAGCCCGGACCTGCCGGAAAGCACGGCGGTCACGGCGGACGCAAAGCGGCCGTCCACCTCGAAGGTCTCGTCCTTCGTCTGGATGTTGCCGTCCGAATCCGTCTTCATGGAGCCGTCAGCGTTCTTCATGCCGACGGTCCGCGACATCGTCCTGTAATTGTACAGCTCCTCGATGAAATGCCGGTCGGGGTGGGCCACCACCGCGCCCTCGCCGTCGATGACGAAGGAATAGCGGCCGTTTTCCGCGTCGGTGTACTTGTCCACGATCTGCAGGAGCTTGTCCAGCATGAGGTCCACGCAGGCCATGCCGGTCATCTCCCCGTCCGGGACGATCGGGATGAAAATCGAGGCGCAGGGGCGGCTCGTCGAGACGGAATAGTAGGACTTGGACACGAAGGGCTTCCGCATCTCCATCATCTTGACGAACCACCATCGGTTCTTCCGGTCGCCGCAGTTCCCCGACGAGCGCGCCGTCTGCATCCCGTCCATGTTCACCGTGTAGGCCAGCTCAATGTAGGGGTTCCGGCGGACGACATCCTCAAGGACTATCTTCTGCTCATCGCCGTTCCAGTTCATGATGTAGGGGTTGCGCCAGAAATCGTCGGTCAGGTTGTACGCCCCTGACATGAACGTCTGTATCTCGTCCGCGATGTATGACGCCGTGTTCTCGTTGCGCTCGTCAATCTCCGTGCGGTAGGACGAGCTGAACAGCCTGACGACCGTGCCGATGATCAGCACGGTCAGCAGAACCAGTATGGCGAGCACGGGGATAAGAATCTGCTTGAGGATGGTGTTCTTCATTTACTTTTCCTCTTCCTCCTTGAGGTAGAACTTCTTGGCTACGGTGACGGACTCGTCGTAGCAGGCGAATACCGAATCAATCTTCTTGCCGTCCATCCTGGGCGTGATCAGGCTGACGAGCGGGACCACGGCGAGGCCGCCCAGCATGGCCCACGCGCCGCAGTTGATCGGCGAGGCGAACTTGAGGAAGAGGTTCAGCACGGTGATTCCCACGCCGTAGGCGAAACCTGCCCAGACGGCTGCCTTGGTCACGCCCTTCCAGAAAAGCCCGTAGAGGAAGGGGGCCAGGAAGGCCCCGGCCAGCGCGCCCCATGAGATGCCCATCAGCTGGGCTATGAAGGTGGGCGGGTTGAACGCGAGGATGACGGAGACCGCGATGAAGAAGAGGACGAGGGCCCGCATCAGGTGCAGGGTCGCCTTCTCGCCGAGCTTCTTGCAGACGGAGTCCTTCAGGAAGTCCAGGGTCAGCGTGGAGCTTGACGTGAGGACGAGCGAGGACAGGGTGGACATGGAGGCGGACAGGACCAGGACGACGACCACGCCCAGGAGGATGTCCGGCAGGGTGGACAGCATGGACGGGATGATTCCGTCAAAGAGAATCCTGCCGCCTTCCCCGTGGATCGAGGGATTGTCGAAGAGGCGGCCGAAGCCCCCGAGGAAGTAGCAGCCGCCCGCGATGATGATGGCGAAGAAGGTGGAGACGACCGTCCCGGTCTTGACCGCCTTCTCGCTCTTTATCGCGTAGAACTTCTGCACCATCTGGGGCAGTCCCCAGGTCCCGAGCGAGGTCAGGATGATGACCCCCACGAGGTTGACCGGGTCGGGCCCGAAGAAGGACGTGAAGGCCCCGGACATGCCTCGCAGGGCGGGCGCGGTGCTCGCGGGGTCGGCGGGAATCTCAGAGAGCTTTTGCAGGGCGGAAAGGAAGCCCCCCTGGCCCTTGAGCACCGCCGCGATGACGCAGCAGATGCCGACGAGCATGATGATGCCCTGTATGAAGTCGTTGATGACCGTCGCCATGTAGCCGCCGAGGATGACGTAGAAGGCGGTCAGGACCGCCATGCCCAGGACGCACCACTTGTAGTCTATGCTGAACGCCATTCCGAAGAGCTTGGAGAGGCCCGTGTAGACGGAGGCCGTGTAGGGAATCAGGAAGACGAAGACGATGGCGGACGCGGCCAGCTTGAGGGCGCGGCTGTCATAGCGCTTGCCGAAGTAGTCGGGCATGGTCTTCGCGTCCAGGTGGTGGGTCATGACGCGCGTCCGCCTTCCCATCAGGACCCAGGCGAGCAGGCTGCCTATGACGGCGTTGCCGATTCCTATCCAGGTGGTGGAGATGCCGTATTTCCAGCCGAACTGGCCCGCGTAGCCGACGAATACGACGGCGGAGAAGTAGGAGGTTCCGTAGGCGAAGGCGGAGAGCCAGGGGCCGACCGAGCGGCCCCCGAGGACGAAGCCGTCAACGTCGGCGCTCTTCTTACGGGAGTACACGCCGACCGCGACCATCATCGCGAAGAAGGCGACGAGAAGAATGATGCGAACTAACATAGTCCAGACAGTATAAAGGATTACCCCCGCTTGGGCAACAGGTGTTCCTGCCGGGGGAATTCAGGCCAGCCCCAAACGGGCGTTTTTTTGGGGTGTGCTACGGACGTATCAGGGGGTGTGTTACGGACGTTTTTGGGGGTGTTAAACGGACGTTTTTGGGGGTGTTAAACGGACGTTCAGGACTCCCCAGAACGGGCCAAGCGTGCTTGTGCCGCATTGCCGGGGAGCCCGGGGGACATCCCCCCGGAAAAAACGCGTCAGTTCTTGGCCAGGAAGTCGTCCACCTGCTTCTGGACCTCGGCGATGACGCTCTCGATGCCGGCCTTCTTGAGGGCGGCGCGGTACTCGGCGACGAACTTCTCCGCGTCGTCGAACTTGCCGAACGCGATGCGGTTCATGTAGTTGGCCTGAACGTCGGAGATGTTCTCCAGCTGGGTGTTGATTCCGTCAACGTCCCAGACAATCTGCCCGTAGGGATAGTCGATGGCGACGCTCTCGTAGACCTTGTTTATCTCGTCGTACTGGGCCCATGCGCCCTTCGCGTCGCGGATTTCCATCGCGTCGTTGCGGCCCCACCAGTAGTTGGTCGTGATGCCGTTCGCGTCGTCCGTGTATCCCGCGGGCCTGTCGCGGTATCCGTTGCCGTCGATGACATACTGCTCGCCGAGGATTCCGTAGTTGAACAGGTCGTAGCACTCCTTGTCGTTGCGGATGAGGTCGTAGACCATCAGGGCGCGCTCGGGGTTCTTGGAACCGGCGGAAATGGCCATCGCACCGTGGGTGATCAGCATGCGGGTGAGGGTCTTGCTCTCCTCTCCGAACCAGAAGAAGCGGCAGTCCGCGCCGGGGACGTTCTCGTTGAGCCTGGGGCAGACATCCGTGTACCAGGTCTGGGTGTGGTGCTGCTCGGCGGCGACCTGACCCAGCTTCATCTCGGAGCGGTTGTCGCTCGTCGTGTTGTTCAGGACATCCTTCTTCCACACGCCGATCGTGTCCCATTCCTTCATCAGCTTGGCGAAGTTGACCAGCTCGTCTCCCTCAAGGTAGGGGGAGTAAATCTTCTTCATGTCGTTCTTGTTCACGCCGAACATGCCGTAGACGTTGATTCCGTCGAGCGGGATGAAGCCGCCCTTGGAAGCGATGTAGCCGCCGGAAATCTGGGCGGCCTGGGTTCCGTCGCTGTCCCAGGGGATGAGCTCGGGGTGGTTCTTCTTGACGGAGCGGAAGTAGGTCGTCAGGTCCTCCCATGAGTGCACGCCGTCCGCGAGCCCCGCCTCCTTGGCGAAGTCACCGCGGTACATGAAGCCGTGGTTGATCCACTGGGCGTAGTTGTCCTCGGGGATAAGGTAGATGTCGCCGTTGTACTTGCACATGTCCCAGTGGTCGCGGGAGACCGAGGCCCAGGTCTTGGGGCAGTAGGTCTTGAGCATGTCCTCGGACAGGGCGAGGAAGGCTCCGTTCTTGGAGTTCTTCCATGCGTCCAGCCAGTCGGTCGCAGTTCCGACCAGGTCGACCGTGCCGTCCATCTGGGCAAGCGTCAGGTTGTAGTTGGTCAGGTAGTCCGTCCACGGGATGTAGTAAATCTGGAGCTCGGCGTTGCACTTCTCGTTGAGAATCGCGTTGAGCTTCTCGAGCATCTTCTCGGTCGCGCCGTTCGTCGGCTTGTTGCCCGTCGTCATGTACTGGATGACGACATGCTTGGACGGGACGGAGCCTGAAGCATCACCGCCGCTCCCGCCAGAAGCGGCGGACTCTTTCTTTCCGCCGCAGGACATCAATGACGCGGCAAGGCCCATGGCGAGGGCGGCCGTCAACACACGCTTAAGCTTTTTCATACGATTTTCCTCCTGTCTGCATCGCAAACTGTATTGTGTTCTATATAATCAACCCTTCACGGCTCCCACCGTGATTCCAGAGATGAAGTACTTCTGGACGAAGGGGTATACCATGACTATGGGCCCGGTGGCGACGACCGCCGTGGCCATCTTGAGCGTCTCCTGCGGGAAGTCGGAGAAATCGACGTAAGCTCCCGCAATCGAATTCTTCAGGTACTGGGCCTGGTTCACTATCTGGTAGAGCATGTACTGGAGCGGCTTGTAGGTGACGCGCGCGCTCAGGAAGAGCGAGGACTGGTACCACTCGTTCCAGTAGCCGAGCGCGAGGAAGAGCCCGATCGTCGCGAGGGCGGGCTTGAGCATCGGCAGGATAAGGCGGACAAAAATCGTGAAGTCGCCCGCGCCGTCGATCTTGCCCGCCTCGGTCAGCTCGTAGGGGACGGACTTGACGTAGTTCTTCATCAGGATGATCAGCCAGGGCGACATCAGCAGGGGCAGGAGGACGGCCAGGTAGTTGTCCTTCAGGTGGTAGGTCCTCACCATGAGCAGGTAGTAGGGGGCCAGTCCCGCCGAGAAGAGCGAGGCGAAGTAGATGAAGAAGGAGATTCCGTTGCGGAAGGGGAAGTCCTGCCGGTTGAGCGCGTAGCCGGTCATCGCGATGATGCTCAGGCCGAGCAGGGTGCCGATGCCCGTCATCAGGATGGTGACGATGTAGGAGCCCAGGATGACCTTGCCGTTCTGGAAAATCATCTTGTAGGCCTCGAGCGAGGGCGACTGCGGGATGAGCGAGAAGCCGTTCATGCGGACGACTTCCTCCGCGCTGAAGGAGGTCGCGATGATCAGCAGGAAAGGCACGACGCACAGGATGGTGTAGGCCAGTATGACCAGCACCGCGATCTGCTCCACGAATCGGTCGGACGTGGTTCTTCTTACCATAACAACTGCCTCCTTTAGAACAGCGAGTAGTCCGGCTCGATGGACTTGATTATCTTGTTCACGATCATGACGATGGCGAACCCTATGATTGACTGGTAGAAGCCGACGGCGGACGCGGTGGAGAAGTTGAAGTCGGTCATCGTCGCGCGGTAGACGTAGGTCTCGATGATGTCGGTCGTGGAATAGAGCAGGGAGTTCCTTCCTATGATATTGTAGAAGAGGCCGAAGTTGCCCTTGACGATGCCCCCGAGCGCGAAGAGGATGAGGATGACGAAGGTCGGCTTCAGGCTCGGCAGCTCGATGTAGCGGATTCTCTGGAAGGCGTTCACGCCGTCAATCTGGGCGGCCTCGATCGTCTCGCTGTCGATTCCCATGATCGTCGCGAAGTAGATGATCGTGTTGTAGCCCGTCACCTGCCAGAGCTGGATCAGGACGATGAGGAAGGGCCAGGCCTTCGGCTCCTGGTAGGGTGCCCAGGGCTCCATGCCCATAAGCTTGAGCAGGCCGTTCAGGAATCCGTACTCGTAGTTGAAGATGTTGTAGACCAGAAGGCCGACGAGGACGGCGGAGATGAAGTAAGGGAGCAGCATGATCGTCTGCGTGATTTTCTTGAACCAGCGGATGCGTATCTCGTTGATCAGGATGGCCATGAAAACCGCGACGATGTTGTCCAGCATCAGGAAGGCGAAGTTGTAGGCGACGGTGTTCCGGGTGAGGGCCCAGAGGCGGCCCGAGGTGAAGAGGAACTTGAAGTTGTCCAGGCCGACGAACTTGCTGCCGAAGATTCCCTTGGCGTAGTTGTACTTGACGAACGCGACGTAGAGGCCCGGCAGGGGCAGGTAGTGGAACGCTATGAAGAACGCTATCGCAGGGACGCACATGAGGATGAGCGTCCTGTTCCTCTTTACCTTCTCGGCAAATGTCAGCGGCTTGCGTACGCCTGGCATCAAATCTTTCATCTGCACTCCTCGGAACTAGTCTTGAAAACCTTTTCATATTTATGGTAACACCAGTTCCCCGATTTGTCAAAGAAAAAATTCAGCCCTCCCCGGCGGCCCTCTCCTAGCGCTTCTTCTTCCGGCCCCTGAGCCAGCGGCGGCGGGAGACCAGGGGCTTGGCGTACTTGGAGGTCTTCATGATGACGTACCAGCCGACGAGGGCGGAGACCAGGCAGATCGCGCCGGTGAAAATCATGCCGAGCGAGCCGGCGTCGCCCCAGGGCAGGGGGATGTTCATGCCGAAGAAGCTCGTGACGAAGGTCGGGATAGTTATCACGATCGAGATAATCGTCATCCGCTTCATCACGATGGAGAGGTTGTTGGAGATGAGGGAGGCGCACGCGTCCATCATCTGCGCCATGATGTTGGTGTAGGTGTCGGCCATCTCCATGGCCTGGCGGTTGTCCACGTCCACGTCGTCCAGCCAGTCGCGGTCGTCCTCGTCGAACTTGAGGATGCGGGTCTTCTTGAGCTTCTCCAGGAGGAGCTGGTTGCTCTTGAGAGAGGTCTCGAAGTAGACGAGCGACTTCTGGATGTTCAGGAGCTGCAGGAACTCCTCGTTCTCCACCGTGCGGAACATCTCGTTCTGTATCGTGGTCGCCCGCCGGTTGAGCTCCTTCAGGTAGCGCAGGAAGGTCAGGTCGCCGCGCGCGAGGATGCGGATGATGAAGGCCGGTATGTCGGTGATGTTCAGCTCCTTGACCCGGTTGGCGGAGAAGTCGCGGAGCACCTCGCAGTCCGTCCAGCATATCGTGATGACGACCTTGCCGAAGGTGATGATGCCGAGGGGGGCGCAGAAGTAGCTTATGTCGTTGTTGGGGTTGAACACCGGCAGGCGGAGGATTGTCAGGATGTACTGGGAGTCCTCGTTGTAGTCGATGTACTCGATGCGGGAAAGCTCGTCGGGGTCCAGGATGTCAAGGATGCTCTCGGTGTCCACGTGGTACTTGGTCTCCAGCACCTCCACGTCGTCGCTCGTGACGGAGCGCGCGTCCACCCAGGTAACGGAGTCTGCGGCAAGCTCGTCCTCTTCCTTCTCGACGAACCTGCCCTTTTCCTGCTGCCAGTACGTAATCATCTCAGACCTCCGCAAGCAAAAGTGGGACTATCATAGCATAAATCCGCTTTTTGTGCTAGCCATGCCCCCGGTCCCGGCAGGCGAAATAACGCCTCGTTGCTAAAACTCACGCGATAGTGTATCATCTGGGGCATGAACATCGCGCTTTTCACGGACTCATACATACCGACCAAGAGCGGAATCGTCACGGTCGTCCTGCAGCTGCGCAAGGTCCTCCGGGAGATGGGGCACCACGTCGTAATCGTCACGGTCAAACCGAGGGGCTACCATGACCCGGAGGTTGACAACGACCCGGACATCCTCCGCATCCTCTCCGTGCCGACCCCCTTCAAGATTCCCGACCAGTACATCGGCTTCCCCCTCGAGCACGTGATAATCCCCTTCCTCAGGCAGCACAATATCCAAATCATACACTCCCACACGGAGTTCTTCATCGCACACGCCGCCAAGCTGTCGGGCAGGAAGCTGCACATCCCGGTCGTGGCGACGACCCACACGCTCTGGGAGGATTTCTACGAGTACTACCTGCCGCTCGGCCGCTATATCCCGGTCAAGATAATCCGCAAGGTGGTCAAGAGGCTCTACAAGAAGTTCTACGCGCTGATAAACGTCTCCGGCAAGGCCCGCGACTACTTCAAGGAGCCCTTCATGCTGCCGGGCACCCCCTCCGCCATCATCCCCAATGCCCTGGACTCGGGCAGCTTCATCAGGAAGCCCGCGACGGAGGAGGAGATAGCGGCCCTCCGCAGGAACTGGGGGATTGCCCCCGACGACATCGTCCTGCTCTTCCTGGGCCGGGTGGTCGAGGAGAAGCGGGTGGAGGAGCTCCTGGACACCTGCATGAGGGTCATCCAGAAGAACGAGAAGATAAAGGTGATGTTCGTCGGCGCGGGGCTGGCCCTGCCGGACCTGGAGGAGCGGGCCCGGGAAGTCTCCGACCGGATAATCTTCACGGGCTACGAGCCCTGGACCAAGGTGCACTACTACTACGGGATAGGGGACATCTTCATCACCGCCTCGCTTTCGGAGATGCACTCGATGACCGTGCTGGAGGCCCTCATGTCCGGCCTGCCAATCGTCGCCCGCAGGGACCCGAGCTTCCAGGACACTATCTTCCACGGCAGGAACGGCTACCTCGCCGACAGCGACGAGGAGATGGACGGCTACCTGCTGGGCCTGGCCGCCGACGCGGAGAAGAGGCGGCAGTTCGGCGAGGAGAGCCTCCGGGTATCGCGGAACTTCACGCCGGACGTGTTCGGCAGGCGGACGGTCGCTTTCTACGAGAAAGTGCTGGAGAAATACCCAAACAGGCTGACCGACGAGGAGCTCCAGGCCGCCGTAGACAAGGAGAACTGAGACCGCAGGAGGCGGCACGGGCATAAAAAAATCCAGCTTGCGCTGGATTTTTCTGGGCCATACCTCCCTTCGGTCGGTTTGGCCTAGAGGAAATTATCGTACATAAAAAAATCCAGCTACCGCTGGATTTTTTTTGGGCCATACGTCGCTTGCGCTCCGTTTGGCAACTATTTTGGGCCATCTAAGACTTGAACTTAGGACCAAAGGATTATGAGTCCTCTGCTCTAACCGACTGAGCTAATGGCCCGCAAATTGCTTTGCCCGATTATTATAACGGAAAAGAAAGGGAAAGGTCAACACCCCTGCCTCAGTTTTCCCGGGTACCCATTGAAAAAAACGCCTAAATATGGAAGAATAACAAAAGCTTTTTCTATGTAAGAAAGGAGTACAAGCTATGTCAAACGCGATGATACAGCACGTTATCGCATTCGCCCTCTACCTGGGGCTCATGATTTACATCGGCATCAGATGGATGCACTCGAACAACAGCTCCGAGGACTTCTTCCTCGGGGGCAGGAACATGGGGCCGTGGACGACGGCCCTCTCAGCCGAGGCGAGCGACATGTCCGGCTGGCTCCTTATGGGCCTGCCCGGTGTCGCATACCTGGGAGGGCTCAAGGAGGCCTTCTGGACCGCGCTCGGGCTGGAAATCGGAACCTACCTGAACTGGCTCATCGTCGCACGCCCCCTGCGCCGCTACTCCATGATGTGCAACAACTCCATCACGATACCTGAGTTCCTGACGAACCGCTTCCATGACAAGAAGCGGATCATCTCGCTGGTATCCACGATATTCATCGTGCTCTTCTTCGTCATCTACACCGCGTCGGGCTTCGTCGCCTGCGCCAAGCTGCTCAACACGGTCTTCGGCCTACCCTACATCTGCGGGCTGGTGATCGGCATGGTCGTCATCCTCCTCTACACCCTGCTCGGCGGTTTCGCCGCGGTCTGCACGACGGACTTCATACAGGGGACGCTGATGTTCATCGCCCTCATCCTGACGGTCTGCATCATGATGGTCTCCGTCGGGGGACCTGCGGTCGCGGTGAGGAAGGTCAGCGAGTTCGGCCAGAAGGCGATGAGCGGGGAGTTCGGCGAGATGATGAAAGCCAAGTTCACCGCAAACCAGAACTTCTCGGTCATCTCCATCATCTCCTCCCTCGCCTGGGGCCTGGGCTACTTCGGAATGCCCCACATCCTGGTCCGCTTCATGGGAATCAAGAGCGAGAAGGACATCTCCCTCTCCCGCCGCATAGCGATGGCATGGGTGACGATCGCGTTCATCGGGGCGATGGGCATAGGCTCCTTCGCGTCCGTCTACCTGAACGACCTGCTCCCCGCGGCCCGGAACGAGAGCGTCGTCATCGCGACGATAATCCAGACCTACCCCGCTTTCATCGGCGGCATCTTCCTCTGCGCCATCCTAGCGGCGGCCATGTCCACGGCTGACTCCCAGCTGCTCGTCGCCGCCAGCGCGTTCACCGAGGACTTCTGCCAGACCCTGCTCAAGAAAAAGTTCGGGGCCAAGACGACGGTCTCCCTGAGCCGCGTGACCGTCCTCGCGATCGCGCTCGTCGCCTTCGTCCTCTCCCTCAACGAGAACAGCTCCATCTTCGGCCTGGTCAGCTACGCATGGGCGGGCTTCGGCGCGACCTTCGGCCCCCTGGTCATCCTTGCCCTCTTCTGGCGCGGGGCGACGGCACGGGGCGCGATCGCCGGAATCATCGCGGGAGGGGCGACGGTCATCATCTGGCACAACCTCTCCGGCGGCCTCTTCGACGTGTACGAGCTCCTGCCCGGCTTCCTCCTCTGCCTCGCGGTGGCGGTCACCGTCAGCCTCCTGGACAAGGACAAGGACCCGGAGATGCTCAGGGAGTTCGACGAATTCAAGAAACAGGACCGGAACTAGTACCCGCCCCGCAGGTGACGACTGAATGGCCAAGTATTGCGTGCTTTTCAACCCCAAGTCCCGGAACAAGACGGGCGGGCAGCAGACAAAGAAGCTCGGGCAGGTCCTTGCCGGGAACGAGCTGGATTTCACGGACGTTACGGCGCTCCCTGACCTGAGGCAGTTCCTCGTCAATCTTGACCCGGGAACAAGGCTGGTCCTGTCGGGCGGCGACGGTACGCTGAACCGCTTCGTGAACGATGCGGGCGAGCTCGCCGCGTCCCGCCCGCTGCTCTACTGGCCGGCAGGGACCGGCAACGACTTCCTGCGGGACATAGGCAGGCTCGGCACGACGGAGCCCGTCGAGATAAGCCGCTACCTGCGGAATCTCCCTGCCGTCACGGTGAAGGGGATGACGCGGAAGTTCCTGAACGGGATAGGATACGGTATAGACGGCTACTGCTGCGAGATCGGCGACCGGCAGGTGGCCAGGAGCGACAAGCCCGTGAACTACACGAGCATAGCGATAAAGGGCATGCTGTACGGCTACACGCCCACGGCGGCGGTCGTGACCGTAGACGGGGTAAGGAAGGAATTTGACAAGGCCTGGCTCTGCCCGACGATGAACGGCCGCTTCATAGGGGGCGGCATGATGCTCACCCCGGATCAGGACAGGCTCGCCGACAATCCCAAGCTCGTCTCATGCCTGGTATGGCACGGGACGGGAAGGCTCTTCACCCTCATGGCGTTCCCCACGGTTTTCAAGGGGGAGCACCTCAAATACACAAAGAACATCGAGATAATGCGGGGAAGGAACGTCTCCGTCAGCTTCGACCGCCCCACCGCCCTTCAGATAGACGGTGAGACGGTCCTGGACGTCACGGAATACAGCGTCACAGCGAATTGACGGCCTCGGCGGTCCCCACGGGGACTGCGGGAAGGGCCGCGCCGGCCTCGGTCTGGGACCAGAGCCCGGTAAGGACCTTGCCCGGCCCCGGCTCCAGGATCGCCCACTCGCCGCCGTCCTCCTTTATCAGGGACGCGAGGACGGACTCCTCATCGGTCCAGAGGACCCCGTGCGTCAGGTGCTTGACGGCGGACTCCTTTATCTCCGCGCCGCTCATGGCCCGCTTTCCCGTCACGTTGCTGAACAGGGGAATCTTGGGATCGGCGAACTCGATGGGGTCAAGGACTTTCCCGAACTCGTCCGCGGCCTTCTGCATCAGGGGGCAGTGGAAAGGGCCCGCGACCTTCAGGCGGATGGCCCTCCGCGCGCCGCTCTTCATGGCCCGCTCCTCCATCTCGGTGAGGGCATCGAAGGTACCGCTGACGACGGTCTGCTTGACGGAATTCATGTTGGCGGCATAGGCATTGGGGATGGCATCCGCAATCTTCCTGACCGTCTCGGGCGGCAGGCCGAGTATCGCGCTCATTCCCGGCGCGTGCCCCTTGTTCGCGGCGGCAATCTCCTCGCAGACCTTCTGCATTATTATCCCGCGCTGCCTGACCATCGTGATAAGCTGCTCGAAGGGAACGACCCCGGCGGCATAGAGGGCGGGGAACTCCCCCAGGCTGAATCCCATCGCGGCGGACGGCTCTATCCCCTTCTCCTTGAGCACCGCCATCACCGCGATGGATGCCGTCGTTATGGCAATCTGGCTGTTGTCGCTCCGGCTCAGCGTGTCCGCGTCGGACTCCCAGAGAAGCTTGCCCATATCGAGCCCTGCTATAGAGGAAACATCATCTATCACTTTCTTCGCGGAAGGGAAAGCCTCCGCAAGGTCCTTGACCATGCCGGGTGCCTGAGCCCCCTGCCCGGGAAACAAGTATGCGTATTTCTTAGCCATGACACACTCCTTATGTGGTTATGACAAATTATCCCAAAATGTCTGGCACTTGTCAAGATTCGCGGGCAGCCGCCGGTCCCGGCTCAGTGCCGCCCTATCTTGACCCGCACGCTGATAATCCTCCGGCCCCCCTGGTCCTCCACGATGTAGACAGCCCCCTTGTCCCGCCATGCCGCTCCGACACGGGGCAGCTCGCCGAACTTTTCCAGGAGCCAGCCGCCCAGGGTCTCGAAGCTCTCGCTGTCCAGGTCCATCTTCATGATGTCGTTGAAGTCGTCCAGCTTCATGTCGCCGGGGACGATGTACTCGTAGGGGCTGACCGGGGTAATCCGCTTCTCCGGGGCCGTCTCGCTATCGCCGTTCTCGTCGGTGAGGCGGCCGAACACGGCGGAGAGTATGTCGTCCATCGTGACGATCCCCGCGTTGCTGCCGTACTCGTCCAACACGATGGCGAAGCTGTCCTTCTCCTCCTTGAACCTCTTGAGCGCCTCAAGGGCGGTCAGGGTCTCGGGAAGGACGACGGCTTTCTTCATGCAGATTTTCACGAAGTCCCGGCTCTCCGTTATCTCCTTGTGGGCAAAGAGGACGGACTTGTAATGCAGGACCCCGACGATCGTCTCGGGGCTGCCCTTCCACACGGGCAGGCGGGAGTAGCCCGAGTTGAACAGGCGGATCACGTCCGAATAGGCCGCGTCAACCGGGACGTACTTGACGAACGAGCGGTGCCGCATGATGTCCCGCACCCTCAGGTCCGAGAAGTCAAAGAGGCGGACGAGCATCTGGGTCTCCACGGCCTCCAGAGTCCCCTCGTCCTTGCCCACGTCGAGCAGGGTGCGGAGCTCCTCCTCGGTGACGAGCGGCCTCCTCTCCTTTATCAGGCGGCCCTCCACGAAGTTTATCAGCCTGGAAAGACCGCCGAACAACCAGACGACCGGGAACAGGAGCTTCTGGATGACGGCGATGGGACGCGCGCTCATCACCGCCGTCTCCTTGGGGCGGAGCGCGGCGTAAGTCTTGGGGATAATCTCGCTGAAGATGATGACGAGGACGCTGACCAAGGCGGTCGCGTAGCTGACGCAGGCCGCGCCGAACACCTCCATCGCGTATGCGGTCGCGACGGATGAGATCAGGGTTGTGACAAGGTTCGTGCCGATGAGGGCCGTGGAGATGAGGCTGTCCAAGTTGGCGCGGAGCCTGGAGACAAGGGAGGCGTTCTTCTCCCGCGCCTTGAGCATCTGCCTGACGGTAATGCGGGACAGGGCGGTATAGCCCGTCTCCGTGGAGGCAAAGAAGGCCCCGAAGGAAATGAGCACGAGCTCCAGGACGGGGACGGCAATTATGTATGAGAGCCTCTCAGCATCCATCACGTCTCCTCCTGCGGCCCCTGAAGCCGCTCAAGCAGGACCTCTGCCACGCGCTTGTCGTCCATCGCCCTGACCGAGAAGCGGAACCCGTCCGCAATCACGCCCTCGCCCGCCTGCGGTATGTGGCCCAGGCATTCCGCTATATACCCTCCGATAGTCTCCGACCGGCGGGAGTCCAGCCGCGTCCCCAGCTGCTCGTTCAGGTCCGTCAGGCGCGAGAGGCCGGAGACCACGTCGCTTTCCGTGTTGGAGATTCTTACCTCCGCGCGGCGGGCGTAGGGCTTGTTGTCACCGGCAATCGGCCCGAATATCTCCCGCACGATGTCCTCCGTCGTAAGGAGCCCGTAAGTCCCGGAATACTCGTCTATGACGACGGCCATGCTCTGCCGGTTCTCGCGGAGCATCTGCTGTATGGAGGACATCTTCTTCGTCTCAAGTATGAACAGCGGCGGCCGCATCACGTCCCTGAGCACGAACTCCTCCTGCCTGTCCCTGTAGGCGAGCAGGTCCTTGATGTATACCACCCCCACTATGTCGTCTATGTCGCCCCGGTAGATGGGAAAGCGCGACAGGTAGTGCCGCTGGGAGAATTCAATTATGTCCGTATAGCCCGCGCTGACGCTCAGGGCCTTTATATCCTTGCGGGGTATCATTATGTCCTTGGCCTCAAGGTCGGTGAACTTGAACACCCGCCGCATCATCGCGTTCTCGCTCGTCTCAAGTATCCCCTGCTCCCCGCCCACGTCGATCAGCGTCTTTATCTCCTCCTCGGTGAAGGAGACCTCTTTCTTCTTCGTGTCCACCTTGAGGAAGCTCAGGCAGAGACGGGAGAATGAGGTGAACAGCAGCACGAGGGGGTAAAGGAGCTTCTCCAGCAAATCCACGAGGGGCGCGATGAAGAAGGCGATGGCCTCCGGGTGGTGGGTCGCTATGACCTTGGGCGTTATCTCCCCGAACACAAGGAGCAGCACCGTCGCCGAAAGCGTCGCTATCCCCACCCCCGCGCTGCCGAACAGGCCGAGCGCGACGTATGTCAGGATTGCCGACAGGCTGATGTTGACGATGTTGTTGGCGACGAGCAGGGTGTTTATGAGCCGCTCCTTGTCCTGCAGGAGCCTCCACACGCGCATCGCCTTCGGGTTCCTCTTGTTGTACAGGAAGCGGACGCGCAGCTTGTTTATGGAAAGGAACGCGCTCTCCGTGCCCGAGAAGGTCATGGAGAGAAGGATGAGCAGTATCGCGAATACAAGGAGGGGTATGATGCCCCTGAGCTCTGCCGGGGAAGAATCCATCTCTGCCAGGTCAGTTGTCCCCGCTTATGATGTCCCGCATCTGGGCAATCATCGCCATCAGGTCCGTTATGTCCTCCATCCTGATGTTCTCCGGGTCGGCTTCCTGCGCCTTGCCGAGCAGCCAGTACATCCTGTCGAAGTCTTTGTCCCCGAACAGGGCCATCAGGTAGGCCGCGTTGTAGAAGGCCTCGAATTTCTGCGCCGGGGAAAGATGTCCGTTCTCCGCTATCTCGACGAACGACTCCGCCACACCGTCGCGGACACCCTCCGACGTTTTCTCTATGGCATCCTCATATACCCTGATGAACTCGTACTTTCCGACAAGCCCGCTCGCATCTGAAGGGTCAAGGGAGGGAACTTCGCGCACAAGGGAGTCCAGGGGCTTCCGCCCGGTCTCCGGGGTCGCCTCATAGAGCCTGTCGATTGCCCTGACTTTCTCCGCGCCGGACGACGAGCGCACAAGGGCAATCGCAGAGGATACGGCCTGAATCCGCTCCGCCTGCTCCTCAAGTATCTCTTCCAGTACCGCAGGGGAGTTGAGGCCCTCGTCATACTGCACGATGGTAAGGACATAGCCCTCCCCGGACAGGAGCGCGAGAGTAGGATATGAGGACACCCCGTAGCGCCGGAGCAGGCCGCTCCTAGCTTCTATGCCGGCAAGGAGGTCGCCGTCCCCCTCCTCGATCGCCCTGGCCTGCTCGGCCTCGGACAGGTCGATGTTCAGGAGGACGTATCTCTCGCGGGCGAAGTCCTTGAACTCATCCGTGTCCAGTACGTCGCTGCGGAAGACCTGGGTCTTGCCGTCCCAGTCCTCGCCGGAGAAAAGGACGAGGACGCTCCTGCCGGACTCCCCCGCCTCCTTGAGCGCGGTGTCGAAATCCGTCTGCCACACGACCTTCTTCTTGCAGGACGCGAGCGAAAGCAGCAGGGCAGCGGAAAGCAGGGGCAGGAACGCGCGGAAAGGAAGCCGTATCATTGGGAGATCAGCCAGTCCCGGATTTCCTCTATGCCGTTGCCGATGCACCAGGTGTACTCGTGGCAGCCGCCGTCAATCACCGTGTACTTGACCGAGCCCTTCTTTTTGGCAAGTTCCCTGGCGGCCTTGGAGAACTGTTTCTCGTCGTAGTCCACGTCCCAAGTGGCACGGGCGACACCCATGCCGTCCTTCTCCCAGTCGCCGACGATTTTGTCCATCGCGTCACAGGCCTTGCTGTCGTTGGAGGAGACCATGATCCACATCTTCTCCCTTTCCAGCCCCTCGACAGACTTGAGCCCGCTGGTGGGGGACATCACGAACTGCGCCGCGTAGAAGCCGGGATGCCTCTGGCCTATCATGAGGTTCGCCACCGCGCCCTCGCCCTGTCCGACGGCATAGTACCTGTTCCTGTCCACCCTGGAGTCGGAAAGCTCCCTCCGTATGGCGCGGTATATCGCCGCCAGCACCGGGGTCCAGCTGCCGTCCTCGCTGATCATGGGGCCGTACTGCTCCTTGGAGTACTTGGGGTACTGGATGGCGATGACGATGGACTTATGCTTGTCCTGCTCCGCCTCGGAGCCCCAGACCAGCCCACCCGCGCCCTGCAGGAGCGTGGACTTGCTGACGTTCGTGCTCGCCCTGGAGTCGGGGATGAAAATCACGACCGGGTAGTTCCATGCGCTCGTATAGTACAGCGGCATATAGAGGCTGTAGCGGATTTCGATTCCCGTGTCGTCGTCCTTGTAGAGCTTCTCCATGAAGTCCTTTACGCCTTTGGGCTCGGCTATCTTCTTGGTCTGTATGGAGGCAGGGCCGGTGTAGACCGTGCCGCCCCCCGCGACACTGACCTCGCCTTTCTGCGTGACGGTGACGTACTTGCTGAACTGGACGTCGGTGTTGACTTCCTGCTCCCCGTCACCGGGATACCAGATGTTGTCGCAGTCAAAGAAAATCCTGACGTTCTTGCCGTCCACGGATACGGACTTTATCTCGCGGCCCTCCGCATAATAGTCGTCCACGGAGACGCTAGTCGGGTCCAGCTTCTTTCGGTAGAGTATGGTCACCGACCTGACCTTGTAGCCGTCGCTGAACATCTGGGCCTCGCCCTCCGCCATGACGATACCTTCTTTCGCAGGAACCATCTTGACGCTCGCAGCGAACGCCAAGTCCGCCAGCGCGGACAGGCACACGGCTGCCGCCAGCAGTCTGAATGTTTTTCTCATAAATCAAAAACCTCTCGAATTCTCGTTTTTCATAGAAATTTATAAAAAATCTTCTATATAATTATACAAACAATCATGAGCCCCGTATGGTACGGTCAGGACAAGGCCACGTCCAGCACCATCATCAGGGCGAACCCAACCGCGAAGCCGATCGTGCAGATGTCGGTCTTCTCGTCCCGGCTCGCCTCGGGAAGGAGTTCCTCCACCACGACGTAAATCATGGCCCCCGCCGCGAACGCCAGCAGGTAGGGCAAAAGGCCGGTCACGAAGCCCGTCAGCAGGATTGTCAGGACGGCGGCGGCAGGCTCCACGATCCCGGAGAGCACGCCGTAGATGAAGGACTTGAGCCTGCCGTTTCCCTCCGTGCGGAGAGGCATGGAGACAATCGCCCCCTCCGGGAAGTTCTGTATCGCTATTCCTATGGCGAGCGCGAGGGCCGCCTGAAAGCTTATGCCCGCACTGCCCCCCATCATCGCGGCGGCGACCACCCCGACCGCCATTCCCTCGGGGATGTTGTGCAGGGTCACGGCGAATACGAGCATCGCCGTCCTGGAAATCCTGCTCCTGGGGCCTTCCGGGGTCTTGGCGAGCGCGTGGAGGTGCGGGGTAATCTTGTCAAGCAATAAGAGGAAGACGATTCCCAGGGCGAAGCCGGAGAGGGCAGGAAGGAAGGCCAGCTTCCCCATCGGGGCCGACTGCTCCATGCTGGGGATAAGCAGGGACCACACCGAGGCCGCGACCATCACCCCCGCGGCGAATCCTGCAAGGACGCGCTCAAGGCTGTCGTTCATCTCGCGCCTCATGAGAAGGACGCATGAGGCTCCCAAGGCCGTCCCGAGGAACGGCAGCAGCAACATAAAAACTACACCTGCCATGACTCCATTATATATGACAAGCCCGGCAAAGGCAACAGCCTGAGCCCGTACGGGCAATTCGGGGCATTTTGACACATTTTTCTTAAAACATAATTAAAATTTTTCAAAAACTACCCTTTGGTGTAGCTGACAAAACGGAAAAAGGGGTTTATAATAGAAACAGACTTAGTATCAGGGAGTCCTGCTTATGAAAAACGTACTGAATCGCACGGTGTTAGAAGTTACCCTAAGCTTACGGGGGGGGCAAAACTAACTTCTCTTACCCTCCTCGTCTTTCTTCTATTAATAAGCTCCTGTAACGGAACCGGGGGAGCCGCCGACAGCGAGGACGAGACATACGGCTCCAGTACCGCGACCGGCGGCAACGCGGGCGGAAGTTCAGGCTCCGGCTCGGGCAGCTCCACCGCAGGAGGCATGACGGGTTCCAGCGGCGGCGAGCTGACAGCCTGGGAAATAATGCAGAAGATGGACGGCGGCCACGGCGACGAGGTGGTGGCGATTCTCTCCGGCAGCAGCACGGACCCCGTCGTCGAGGAACGGGGAACCTTCGAAGTTGTCCTGCCCGCGTCCTCCATGAACCTTCCCGACGGCGGCTGGGTAGAGCTTGAGATTGCGGGAGACGCGTACTTCAAGGGAACTGCCTTCGCCGGATCCGACGGCAACGTGCGATTCACCGTTCCCCGGCAGAGAATCGGGGCGGTCATAACCGTGACCCTGACGGCGTTCACGCCGGACGGCAACCCTTACTCATCCGGCAGCAAAAACAGCCTCGTTGAGGAGGGCGGCACAACCGCATTCACTATCCCGCTCACAGACCTGAACACTCCGACCGTGACCTATACCGACGGAATGCTTACCAACGAGACGGAAGGCGGCTACAAACTGGTCCGCTACAGCTGGCTGAATGACAAGACACCCAAGTTCTCCGTGACGAACCCTTATGACGACGGCAGCGCGACGATGACAGTTGAGCTGGACGGAACTACGCTTACCGGGGATGCGGACTCCGGGAACATCAGCAATCAGCCCCTTTCGGACGGACAGCACACAATTAACATTACCCTCTCCAAACCCGGATTAAGCAGCGACATCAGGATAGAGAAGAAAATCCTCGTCAAGATGAAAGCAGTGAACGCGACCGTTTCCTCAATGGATGCGTACTATGAGGACCATAGAGACGGTAACAGTCCATGCGTAAAGCAGGATATGTATATCGCATCCGTCAATGATGGAGTGAAAAGTACTAAGACCTGTTACA